>CANDLP010000208.1 GCA_947385505.1 uncultured Clostridia bacterium | reverse complement strand
CCCACGTCCGTGCACACTCTTTCCCTACACGACGCTCTTCCGATCTATAAAGCAAATCAAACGTTGTATCCGCCTGTTCCGCAGCTTTTTCTTATTTGATATAATATCATATTTTGATGAAAAAAGCAATAGTTTTTCTGCAAATTCAACTAATTACAGCAAAAAACGGATTCGTTTTTAGACAATATATACAATTAAAACACAACGAAATCGAAAAATTTTAAAAATGCAATTTTCATCTTGAAAAAATTCATAATCTGGTGTAAAATATAATGTGAAAATTTTTCTAAATGAAAAGGGGAGCAGGCGAGATGGAAACACAATGCAAAACAGACAATCAAGAGCAGAGCAGCCTTATATCAAAAATAAACGAGAGGACGGCGGAGTTTTCAAAAAGTCAGCGTCTTATCGGAGGATTTATAACTAACCACTATGAGCAAGCGGCCTATATGACCGCTTTAAAATTGGGCAATGCCGTAGGGGTAAGCGAAAGCACCGTAGTAAGGTTCGCCATAGAAATGGGCTACGAAGGCTACCCCGAAATGCAGAAGGATCTTCAGAGTTACAGCAAAACCAGACTTACCGCTCTCCAAAGGCTGGATATTACCAATCACAGAATAGACCCCGAAAACGTACTGAAAAGCGTTCTGCTTCAGGATGTTGAAAGAATTAAGGCCACTGTTATGATGATAGAAGAGGCCGCTTTTGAGGCGGCGGTGGATCGTATACTTACGGCGGACAACATTTATATTTTCGGCGCAATGAGCAGCAATACCCTTGCAAGATTTATGGACAACTACTTTCAGCTCATTTTTAACAACGTGCATTTTGTACAGGCGATAAACGACAGCGGAATATACCAGCAGCTAATAAGAATAGCCCATAACGACGTTTTTATCGGCTTCAGCTTTCCGCGTTACTGCATAAGCACAACCAACGCCGCCAGATATGCGGCTTCCCACGGCGCGAAGGTGATAGCCATAACCGACAGCATGGGATCCCCGCTGGGCGAGATTGCCGATCATGTGCTGCTGGCAAAAAGCGATATGGTAAGCTTCGCGGACAGCCTTGTTGCTCCGCTTAGCCTTATAAATGCCATAATTGCGGCGGTAGGACTTAAAAGAAGGGATACCATTGAAACCACACTGAAACGCCTTGAAGAGATTTGGGATGAAAACGGAGTTTATACGGAATTGAAATAAGTTTTTACGGTAACAAATATGAATAACAAAACAATTATTATCGGCGGCGGTGCGGCAGGCTGTTTTTCCGCAATATTTTCAGCGAGAAACGGCAGCGAAACTATTGTTATAGAGCCAAACGGCCGGCTTGGAAAAAAACTTGCCATAACGGGAAAAGGACGCTGCAACATAACCAACGCCTGTGACAAGGAGACCTTTTTAAAAAATATTCCCCGAAACTCTTCATTTTTGTACAGCGCAATATCCAGATTCGATTCAAAAGACTGTATGGATTTTATCGAATCTCTCGGCGTGCCTTTAAAAACAGAAAGGGGAAACAGAGTGTTTCCGGTTTCCGATAAGGCTTCGGATATAGTAAACGCCCTCACCGGGGAAACAAAACGGCTTGGCGTAAAGATAATAAGGGACAGAGCGGTAAAGATAGACTGCTGCCCAAACGAAAAAAGAGTAAGCGGCGTTAAAACCGAAAAAGGCTTTATTGCGGGCGGCAAGGTTATTCTGGCAACCGGAGGAATGTCATACCCCGCTACGGGATCCACCGGAGACGGTTATAGAATGGCAGAGGAGCTTGGCCACACCGTAACCCGGCTTTCACCATCGCTTGTACCTCTGGAAACGGTGGAAGACTGCCTCCCAATGGCAGGTCTTAATATAAAAAACGCTTTGTTTACCTTGTTTGACAACGAAAAAAACAAGAAAATTTTTTCGGAACAGGGGGAGTTTTCTTTTGAACGCTTCGGTATAGGCGGGCCGCTTACGCTCAGCGCCTCTTCCCGCATTGACAGGATAACCGAGGGCAGGTATACGGTTTTAATCGATTTTAAGCCCGCACTTGATGAAAAAAAGCTTGATCTGCGGCTTCAAAGAGAAATAGCCGCAGCGCCCTCAAAAACGGCTTTCGACGTAATACGGACGCTTTTACCCGAAAAAATGGCAGCTGCAATTATACGCGAAGCGGGAGTGAGAGAAGACAAAAAGGCGGGAGAAATAACCTTGAAGGAAAGGAAATCCATTCTTTCGGCGCTTAAGCGCTTTAAACTTCAAATAAAGGCTTTTCGCCCTGTAAAGGAAGCTATAATCACCGACGGAGGCATTTCCGTAAAGGAGATAAATCCTTCGGATATGCAGTCAAAGCTGATTAAAGGGCTTTACTTCGCCGGAGAGATTATCGACGTTTCGGGCTTTACCGGAGGCTTTAATTTGCAGATAGCTTATTCCACGGCGAAAGTCTCAGCTCTTAGCTAAGAATCTGTCTTCACAAGATATTGCACGCATCTTTTCGGCAAATTCTGCCGATTACTGCGTTAAATTTTCTTGACTTGCAACAGCAAGCCTGCGAAAATTTGCCTTGTCTCCGACAAAATTTGCTCGAAAATTCACGCACAAATCTTGTGAAGACAGGTTCTGAGAAATTTCCTTATTCCACGCGAAAAAAATGTCAAAAAACGCCTAAAGAATTTTTAAAAATTTTGTGAAAGAACTTGCGGAAAAATAATTTTTATGCTATAATAATCCATATTACGTTAAAAGAGAGAAATATTCTTTTCATTTCAGTTAAAGCGTTTATTATCGTATTTTTTATATTGCGTGATTATTTCGTAATTTTGGGGAGTATTTTATTGTCCCTAACATGTAAATGAAGATTAAGGGGATTAACAAGATGATCTCAGTGGCAATCGACGGACCCGTGGGTGCGGGAAAAAGCAGTGTTGCAAGAGAAAGCGCAAAACGGCTCGGATTTATTTATGCGGATACGGGCGCTTTGTACAGAGGGGTTGCTCTGTATACGATAAGAAAAGGCATATGCGACGGTGACGCGGACTATAAAGAAAAGGTGGAGGCTCTGCTCCCCGAAATAACGGTGGAGCCTAAGCTTATAGACGGGGAACAAAAAATATTTTTATGCGGCGAGGACGTTTCGGAAGAAATCAGAAAGCCCGAAATTTCAATGGCGGCAAGCTCGGTTTCACCAATTCCCGCAGTGAGAGATTTTCTCCTTGACCTTCAAAGAAATATTGCAAAAAAGAACAACGTTCTTATGGACGGGCGAGATATAGGAACAGTAGTGCTCCCTTCAGCCCAGGTTAAAATATTTATAACCGCAAGCCCCGAAATAAGGGCGAAAAGACGCTTTAAGGAATTGGCTGAAAAAGGCGTGGACACTACATTAGAGCAGGTGCTCAACGATCTTAACCGAAGAGATTATCAGGACAGCCACCGAGCGGTCTCCCCGCTTAAAATGGCTGAGGACGCTGTGCTCCTGGATACTTCCGATCTGGACTTTGAACAGTCGGTGCAAAAAGTCACTGAGCTGGCAAGAGCGGCGGCGGAGAAAGAATAGACTATAAACGACAAAATAATGAAAAAGCCGGTGCAATGCTATGTATATGTTTTTCAGAAAATTGGTGGAGATCTGGTTTAGGCATCTGAAATTTAAAATGACAGTTCTTAACCCCGAAAATATCCCTTCTCAAAACGGCGGCTTTATTGTGGCGAGCAATCATCTCACATATTCCGATCCTCCGGTTATCGCGGCGGTGTTTAAAGGAAGATTCAGCTTTATGGCAAAAAGCGAGCTGTTTAAAAACAAGCTTTTCGCATGGCTCATCACTAAATGCGGCGCTTTTCCCGTGGTTCGCGGTGCAAAGGACGGCGCGGCAATAGAGAGAGCCGTTAATGATATAGAAAAAAACAGGATATTCGTTATTTTCCCCGAAGGCACCCGTTCAAAGGACGGAGTCATAGCCAGAGCAAAGTCCGGAGTGGCATTGATAGCGGGAAAGGCTAACGCGCCCATTGTTCCCGTATGTATTATGTACGGAGCGAACGGAAAAAAACGTAATTGTACCGTCGCGGTGGGTGAAATGATTTCCTCCGATAAAACAGCCATAGAGGATATCAACGACAGAAAGCGCATAAAAGCGGTTGCTTCACTTATTACAGATAATATCTGCGCTTTGCAGAAGCTGATATGCGAGGAATATCATATTCCCGTTCCCGGAACGGAGGCGCTTTTGTGAGTACCTTCGCCGGCGGAAACGGCGGCAGAAATATTGGCAATATTCATATTACCGTTGCTTCAACGGCGGGTTTCTGCTTCGGCGTAAAAAGAGCCATCGGCTATGCGGACAAGCTTGCTGAAGAGGGCGGCGGCTATACTTTAGGACATCTTATACACAATCCTTTTGTTATATCCGATCTGGAAAAGCGCGGAGTAAAACCCGCGGAAAATCTTGGTGAAATTCCTTACGGCAAAAAAGTAATAATAAGAAGCCACGGAGTGGGACAAGCCGTCTATGACGAACTTGCAAGACTTCAAATCGAGTTTATGGACGCTACCTGTCCTTTTGTTGCAAATATTCATCGGATTGTCAGAGAAAAAAGCGAAAAAGGCGCCTGTGTAATAATAGCGGGCGATCCCTCTCATCCGGAAGTAGCGGGAATAAAAGGGCATTGTTTTACCGAATGTCGGATCGTCAACAGTTTTGAGGATATAAATCTGCTTGTTTCTGACAAACGCTTTGTGCAAAATGCACTAATTTTAGTAGCTCAGACTACCTATCAATTAGCAAAATGGATAGAATATAAAAAAATTATCAAAAAACACTGTACAAATCTGCAAATTTTTGATACAATATGTAAAGCGACTGCCGAAAGGCAAAACGAGGCGGAAGATTTAGCAAAAAAAAGTGATATTATGATCGTGGCGGGAGGTGCTGAAAGCAGCAATACCGCTAAACTGGTACAGCTTTGCGCCGCCGAATGCAGGACTTTTTTCACCGAGAGCGCCGAAACTCTTCCAAAGGATGAAATAAGGAACCTATTAACCGAGCTGAATTTAGAAAGAGACGGCGCGGATATTTAT
>CANDLP010000207.1 GCA_947385505.1 uncultured Clostridia bacterium | reverse complement strand
TATGGGAAATATAGCAGATTGCACAAAAAAATCACATATTTCCTGTCAAATTCATCAGTATAGAGAGTGCGGCAACGGGAGCGGTTTCACAACGCAGTATTCTTTTACCGAGGGTTGCCGTAATTATGCCGCAGTCCTTGGCAAATTCCGCTTCCTCCACTTCAAAACCTCCCTCGCTGCCTATAAAAATGCCGATTTTTGAAGCGGTCTTTATCGGCAGCTCGGAAAGATTTTTTCCCCCGCATTCATAAAAAAGTATGCCCAAGCCGATTTTGGAATATTCCGAAACCGCCTTTCTGAAATCCGTAAGTTCACAGATGACAGGTATTTTTCCGCCGCCGCACTGCTTTGACGCTTCTTCGGCTATTTTTTCCCATCTTTGAATTTTTTTGGGCATGCTTTTTTCATCGGGTCTTGAAACGCACCTTTTTGACATTACAGGCACAATTGCCGAAGCGCCAAGTTCGGTTGCTTTTTGTACGATAAAATCCATTTTATCGCTTTTGGGGAGACATTGAAAAAGAGTTATGTCCGTCGTTGGAGCCGTTTCGTTTTTTCTTTTATCCACTATGTCAAGCTCTACCGAGTCTTTTTGAGAATAAATTATCCTGCAAAGATAATCATTGTCTTCATTGTCGCAAAGCACTATAAGTTCGCCGACGCCCATACGCAGGACAGTACTGATATGCTTTGCGTCATCGCCGTTAATATACGCTTTTTCTCCGTCGGTTGCCCCGAAAAAGCGCGGATATCGCCAACGCTCGTTTTTTATGTCAGTTGATTCCAAATTTTTCACCCGCTTTAAATAAATTTTCCACCAGTTTTTTAAGACCTATGTTTTTTTCCGAAGATAAGTTTTCGTCCTCCTCAAGTATTTCGCCGGAATATTTTTGAGCAAGATAAACGGTTTCAATATCCCTGTTCATATCCGCTATTTTAAGAGCGGGCAGACCGTGCTGTGCGCAGCCGAAAAAATCACCGGGACCTCTTAGCTCCAAATCTTTATTGGCTATCTCAAATCCGTCGCATGTGGCTACCATAGTGTCAATACGCGCTTTTGTGTATTCACCGCGGCTGTCTGTGACTAAGATACAGTGGGACTGTGTGTTTCCGCGTCCTACGCGTCCTCTCAGCTGATGAAGCTGTGAAAGGCCGAACTGCTCGGCGTTTTCTATGATCATTACAACGGCGTTCGGAACGTCTATTCCCACCTCTATTACGGTAGTCGCTATAAGTACGGATATTTTGTTTTCTTTAAAGTCGTTCATGACAGAGTCTTTTTCCGACTGCTTCATTTTCCGTTGAGCAGCCCCAAAGAAACGTCGGACAGATAACCGTTTTTCAGCTCTTCAAAATATTTTACCGCCGAAGCCTTGTCGCTTGCTCCCTCTTCCACGTGAGGACAGACAATATAAGCCTGATAGCCTTCTTTTACGTATTTTATGATGAATCTGTACAGTCTTTGATGAAAGCTGCTGTCCACGCCGTAGGTCTTTACGGGAAGACGCCCCTTCGGCATCTCGTTCAGTATGGATATATCCAGATCGGCGTATATCATCAAAGCCAAAGTGCGGGGAATGGGCGTAGCGGACATTACCAGACTGTGGGGATTTTCGCCTTTTTCCTGTAATTTTGAGCGCTGAGCCACGCCGAAACGGTGCTGTTCGTCTGTTACAGATAATCCTAAGCGGTAAAATTCCACATTTTTTTGGATAAGCGCATGCGTACCCACGACAATCTGCGCTTCTCCGCTTTTTATACGTTCTCTGGCCGTTTTTTTATCCTTTGCGCTGAGACCTCCGGTCAAAAGCTCGATATTTATTCCCAACGGCTCTAAAAAACCGCGCAGTGTGTCTCTGTGCTGTTTTGCCAGTATTTCGGTGGGAGCCATCAATGTGGCCTGATAGCCGTTTTTCACGGTAAAATACATTAAAGCCGCGGCAACCAGTGTTTTTCCGCTTCCCACATCTCCCTGAAGCAGCCTGTTCATGGGAAGCGGTTTCAGCATATCGGAAACGCATTCTTTTATGGCTTTTTTCTGGGCATTTGTGGGCTGAAAGGGAAGGGAACCGAAAAAGTCTTTTATATCCGCCCTTTTCATAGGTATGCCAATCTCTTTGCGTTTTTGTTTTCCCAACAGCGACAGCCCCAATTGAAGCACCAGCAGCTCTTCAAATATTAAACGCTTTTTGGCCTTTTCAAGCATTTCCTTATTTTCGGGGAAATGTATATTAAAAACGGATTCCTTTAACTGAAGCAAATTTTCTTTTTCCTTGATATCTTCCGGCATAAGATCGGAAAATTCAGCCGTTTCAAGCGCGTTTGCCATATTTGAAATTATTATGCTGTTGCTTAGTCCTCCTGTAAGATGGTATTTTGGGACAATTTTGCTCTCACTGTCCGCAAGAATAAAAAGAGGGGACAACGCTTCTTTTTTGGCAAAAGTGCAGTTTACTTTCCCATAAAAAAGATAGCTGTAGCCTTCCACGATTTTGTCGTAGGCAAAACGGTTATTGAAAAAAGTTATCAGCATTTCATCCGTTCCGTCGCTTATCGCGATATGATATACCGTAACCTTTCCGAAATAAGGAGTAAGCTTTTTTGTTATTTCCCCTTTGAAAACACAGGTCTCTTCGTTTTCTATTTCGCATATTTTTTTCGGTTCGGTATAATCGATATAGTCTCTGGGATAAAAACCTATCAGATCTTCCGTGGTAAAAATACCCAGTTTATGGTACATTGCCGCTCTTTTATCGCTTATTCCCTTGATGTTTTTTATTTCAGAGTTGTTTACTATCATTTCATATCCATAATATAATATTTTGCTTCAAAGGTTCTTCCGTCATGACAGGTATAGCTTCCCATATGATCGAATTTCATTCCTATTTTTTCCATCACCTTGCCGCTGTTGGGATTGTCAACGGCGTGATCGGAGATAAAGCGTTTTATCCCCATACCGCGTAAATATTCCGTAAGCCCTTTCATGGCTTCGGAGGTATAGCCTTGACGCCAATAGTCAAAGGCAAGGTTGTAGCCTAAGCTCCAACGGTCAATTTCGGGTATATAATAGGCGCCGCCCGTTCCTATAAGCTTTCCGTTTTCTTTAAGCTGAAATCCTATGTCAATAGTGTTGCTTTCTTTGTTTTCCGTTTTTTGTACAACGCTTTCAAGCCACTCTTTTGTTTGCTCCGCTGATTCGTGAGTGGTATAAATCATGTATTTTGTTACCCTCGGATCGCTTGTCCAGCTTTTAAAAATATGCTCAGCGTCGGATAGCTCCAAAGGTCTCAATATAAGTCTTTCCGTTTCTATTACAGGCAGTTTCATTTTAAAGATCAGTCCTTTCCTTTTTATTATTTCAGCCAAATTTTCCTTAAAGAAAATTTGGCTGAAAATTATTAGGAGTTGTTATTTTAAAAGTTATTCCACAGAAATAATATAATAATAAATCGGTTGGCCGCCGTTAACGAGAACTATTTCCAGATCGTCGTCAAGCTTCGTTTTAAGCAGTTCATACGCTTCCTGCGCGTCGTCGTCGGTAACGTCGGAGCCGTATATAACCGTTATATATGAGGAATCGCTTTTAACAAGCCTTTTTGTTATCTTGACAAGCGCTTTTTTCACATCGCGCTCCACCAGCGCAAGCTTGCCGTTTTCCATAGCCAGAATATCGCCCTGTTTAATCTTTTTATCGTCAAATTCACTGTCGCGCACCGCAAATGTTATAGAACCCGTCCCCACTTTGTCAAGCGCTTTTGTCATATTAACGCCGTTTTGTTTTACGCTTGCGGAACTGTCAAAGGCTATCATTGCGGAAATTCCCTGTGGAATCGTTCTCGATTGTAAAACGATCACCTTTCTGTCGGTAACGAGTTTTACCGCCTGTTCCGCCGCCATTATTATATTTTTATTATTTGGGAGCACAAAAACGTTTTTGGCAGGGGTGGCAAGTATCGCTTCAACAATGTCTTCAGTCGACGGGTTGGAGGTCTGACCGCCTCTTACTATGCTGTCAACGCCAAGATCGGTAAAAATGGCTTCAAGCCCCGCTCCGTTTACCACCGATACAAAACCGTATTCATTTTCGGGTTTTGCGGGCTGAGCCTTTTTCATCTTTGCCATTTCTACCTTTTTTTCCTGACTTTTATGCTGCTCCTTCATATTTTCTATTTTCAGGTTGACCAGCATTCCGAACAACAAACCTTCTTCCAAAGCCTTTCCGGGGTGTTCGGTATGAACGTGTACCTTTATTATATCGTCGTCGTCCACCACTACTACACAGTCGCCGATGGTTTCAAGATACGCTCTCAAAAGCTTTGCGTCCTTACAGTCGGGCTTTTTCTTTACCAAAAATTCGGTGCAGTAGGTGAATTCTATATCAGCCTGTACGCTTCCGGCGGCGTTGGTGATAATCGGGCCTTTTACTTCGGAATCGTTTTCATTGTCGGCAATAATACCCTTTCCGTTGACAACGTTCTGTATGCCTTCCATTATAACCAAAAATCCCATTCCGCCGGCGTCCACAACCCCCGCTTTTTTCAAAACGGGAAGGAGTTCGGGGGTTTTATCAAGTGAGTTTTTGGCGGCTGAAATTATAGTGTCAAAGAGTTCTGTAATATCTGCCCCTTCGGCTGCTTTTTTGGAAGCGGCTTCCGCGCTTTCTCTCGCCACTGTAAGAATGGTGCCCTCGGTGGGTTTCATCACCGACTTATAAGCCGATTCCACGCCTAAATTCAAGGATTTTGATATATCCTGCGCTTCGGCGGTGGTTTTCCCGCTTAACCCCTTGGAAAATCCTCTGAACAAAAGTGAAAGGATAACTCCCGAATTTCCTCTCGCGCCTCTGAGCATGGCGGAAGCCGTAGCACTTGCTACCGCGCTTACGGTAACGTCGTCGCTCATCATTTTTAATTCGGGAAGAGCATTTTTTATGGTCATGGACATATTTGTTCCCGTATCTCCGTCGGGAACGGGAAACACGTTAAGTTCGTCCACTGTATTTTTATTATTTACTATATTATTTGCTCCCGATATAATGGCGTCGCGGAGCATTTTACCGCTGATACTCAAAGCCGCACTCCTTTAAT
>CANDLP010000206.1 GCA_947385505.1 uncultured Clostridia bacterium | reverse complement strand
AAGATTCAAGCCCGTGGGGCGGGCGCTTTTTCTAAGGAGGTCAAGAACAAGTATCACTATAAGTATCATAGGCTGTATAAAAGCATAATTGGTAAGGCTTTCGGCGGCTACGGCATTTTCGCCCAAAAGCCCCAAAGCGTTGGGCAGCTTGCACAAAATCACGATAATTACGCCTTTTTTCCCTTCCGGACTGCCTGCGGCAATGGACAAAGGCCTGGCTTTCGGTATAAGTATCACGGCCAGCAGTATCAAGGCGAAAAACAGCATAAGAGTCGAGGATATGTACCCCTCTCCCGCCTTCACCACAAATCCGTATCCGAATTTGGCGGCAATATATATTATAAGAGGTATAACTATTTTGGAATAACATACCTTTTGTCTGCCTGATTTGGCAATAAGCACAAGCCCGCCAACCGTTACCGCTATGCAAAGTATTTTTAAAAGGCTAATGCTCTGACTCTGCATAATAATGTCCGTAAAATAGGAAAGAAAAAGTGAGATACCCAGCCACGCCTTAAGCTCAAAAGCCGACATCTGCTCAAGTATTTTGGCGCTCATATAAAACTCAAAATATTTGCTTGCCGCCATTAAAAGGATAAAGACAAAGGTGAGCGGAGAAAGGGTGAAAGTCATATCGGTAAACGGCAGCAAAACGGCAAGAAACGGAACAGTTCCCGCCGCCATAAGAAAAGTAAGCTGAGAGCCGTTTAATTTTGCTTTGCTTACCGCATATTTGTCGTTCAGGGAGCAAATTGTGTAGAGGGCTACCACTATTATCATTGTAAGCATTTAAATCATACCGCTTTCTTTTAATAAGTGAATTGAAAAACAGCCCATCGGGCTGTTTTTCAAAAAGGAGGGCACGAAAAAGGAGATTCATTTTTTAAAAAACGTGAATACTTTTTCGTTAAAGTTAAATTTCAGGATTAAAGTCATTATAATAATCAGTCAATTTCAATTTTAAATACAATAGGATAGTCACCGTTTTTATAATCCGTCTTTACATACAATCCGTCGGAACGTCTTTCCCAGGCGGGCTTTTTATCGGTGCCTAACACCGTAACATTGTTGACGATTCCGTGGAAATTATCTCTATGAGAAGCGTCTCTCGTATCCAATGCCGTAACAAGATATTCCCCGTTATCACTATGCTTCAGCACCGTTGCGTACAAGTAACCGTTGGCAGTTGTAAAGCGGATATCCTGTGATGTAAAGTTTTTCTTTATGCTGTCGGTGAACTGCCCTTCGGGAATTTCCGTGGGGCCTTCTGCGGATCTTCTCCAAAGTTTTGATCCGTATATTGCTTCTCCGTTTATCTTCAGCCATTTTCCTATATCAAGAAGAATATTTTTATCCTCTTCGGGAATACTTCCGTCCGCTCTCGGTCCTATATTTAAGAGCAGGCATCCGTTTTTGCTGACTATATCCACTAAATCGCATACCAGCTCCTCAGCGCGGCGATAGGTGTTGTTTTCAGTATGACACCATGAATTGAGTGCAACCGCCGTATCGGTCTGCCAGAAAAACGGTTTTCTGGCCGCAAACTGACCTCTTTCCACATCGGGAACCGCCGTTCCGAACATAAAACTGTCGTGCTTATAGTTGATAACGGTTTCCGAACCCCATTCACGGGCTCGGTTGTAATAATAAGCGGCAAATTTCTTTATATAAGGCTTAAATGCCTGATGCTGTATCCACCAGTCAAAATAAACGATCTTAGGACGGTAAGAGTCCACAAGCTCACAGGTTCTTACCAGCCAGTCCTGTAAATATTCTTCGGTAGGCTTGGGCTCGCTGTATATGTCGTGCAGTTCCGCCGAAGGCATTGAAGGCCAGTACAGATCGCCTCGGTTTAAAGGTTCCTTTATATCGCTGTCAAAATCCTTTCCGCCGCCCATAAAAAACCAGTGTTCCGCACGGTGGGACGACGCGCCGAACTCTATCCCCAATTCGCCGCATGAGTTTTTAAGCTCGCCTAAAACGTCCCGTTTAGGCCCTTTTTCATAAGCGTTCCATTGAGATATTTCGCTTTTGTACATCTGAAATCCATCGTGATGTTCCGCTACCGGCACCACATATTTTGCTCCCGAAGCGGAAAAAAGCTCCGCCCATTCTTTCGGTTCAAAACGCTCGGCTTTAAACATAGGAACAAGGTCTTTGTAGCCGAAATCAGTGTGCCTTCCGTAGGTTTCTATGTGGTGTTTATATTCGGGACTGTCTTTTATGTACATATTACGGGGATACCATTCATTGGCAAAAGCAGGGACGCTGAATACTCCCCAATGTATAAAAATACCGAATTTGGCTGCCTGATACCACTCAGGAACTTTATAAGACGACAAAGAGTGCCAGTTATCGCTGTAAGGTCCTTTTTGAATAACGTCATCGATTTTTTTAAGATATTTTTCAAGATCGTACATAATCCACATCTCCTTTTAAATTTTTTAGGAAGCATCGTACAAAGTTTTAAAACGGCTGTTACACGGTGCTGCTATAAAATGATTATATACTTTTCATTACGATAATATAAGAGCATTTAGCGACTTATTGTCAAAGAATATGTCATATTTTCATAATTTTTTTATTTTATTTTTTCGGAACCTACCCGGCGAAATATTAAAGTGCTTTTTAAACGCTGTGTTAAAGTATTCCTGAGAGGAATAACCCAGTCTTTCGGAAATATCGGAAAGGTTCAGCGATGTGTCGGAAAGCATAAGCTGAGCAGCGGACATTCTTGCCTGATTTTTCTTTTCGCTGAAGCTGCTGCCATAATATTTTTCAATCATTCTTTGGGTTTGTCTTATACCGAGTCCGAGACGTTTTGACAATTCCTCCAACGTGGCGCTTCGGTATTCGTAAAGGAAATATTCCTCAATAATTATACTTGTCCTTTCAGAAGTGCAGCCAAATATTTCCCCTATCGGTTCGGACGCGCTGATATAATTTCTTACTATCCCGACTATTATTTCCGATATCAGAAGTCCCGCCATGTTTCTGTAGCCTGCGAAACGATTGTTAAGTTCCGAAAACAGCCTTTGAAACAAAGGTAAAAGTCCTTGAACATCCTGTCCTATCCAGAATTTTTCAGAAAGAAATTTTAATATAATGTCATCGTATTTTTCATTTTCGTTGCTGTCTGCCCGCAGATAAATGCACCATTCTTTCATAGGGCATGCAGGGTCGGTAAACTGTGCGTGCTCTGTCAACGGGCCTGTTACAAAAAGAGTATCGGGTGTTACCGGATACTCTGTTCCATTGGCGTTAATTGTACCGTATCCCTCCGAAATAAAGTGTATTTCATAACAATTTATTCCATGACTGTGCATAGGGATATCATGATTTATCTCAGAGCTGATCAGGTTAACCGCATGAAATTTACAGCCGCCCGCGCTGAATTGAATATCTATATTATTGTAAAAAAACACTTTATACACTCCGTTCCGATTATGTTATAAAAAGGGGCAAGCAGACTATAAATCTGTTAATGTTAATTTGCTCCCAATAAAAGTATATCATAGTTATTTTATGTGTCAAGATTTTGTATAAAAAATTTTTGCGGGTATTGAAAAAATTTCCAAAAAATGATATAATGATTTTTGTTCAACGGAATGAGTAAGATCTTATTATTTCCGAGGAACAAATAGTTGGGAAAGCGGTAAGCAAGGTGAAAACAGTTTTAAATTTTCTTAAAAAAGAAGCGGTGCTTTGTGTTTCCGGAATATTGGCGCTAATATCCTGCTTTATTGTGCCGCCGTCCCCAAGCTATGCCGAGTATATCGACCTTAGGGTACTTATACTGTTGTTTTGCCTTATGCTGACAGTGGCCGGCATTCGTCAAACGGGCGTTTTTACTGTTATTTGTGAGGCTCTTTTAAAAAGACTCGGAAGCATTAGGTCGATAGGCGCAGTATTGGTAATGCTCGGATTTTTTATGAGTATGTTTCTTACCAACGACGTTACACTTGTGACGTTGGTGCCTTTTACTTTGCTGATGTTTGAAAAAATTTCCGGTGAAGGAAAGGCACGGGCGGAAATAGTGCTTTTAGTACTTGAAACGGCGGCTGCTAATCTTGGGAGTATGCTTACCCCAATGGGCAATCCGCAAAACTTATTTCTTTATTCAAAGTTCGGCCTTTCCGTTACGGAATTTATCGGCATTATATTTCCCTATTCGGCTGTTTCTTTGATAATGCTGACAGGTTCGGTTTTTATTTTTCTCCCTAAGCTTAAAACAGAGAAACCCGCAGCCGAAAACAAAATTCAAGGCAGAATAAAACCAATATTGTTTGCTGCACTTTTTGTTTTGAATATGCTTACAATATTAAGGATCCTTGACCACACATTGCTGCTTGTTGTCATAGCGGCGGCAGTCCTTATTACAGACAAAAGGCTGTTTTTGCGTGTTGATTACTCACTTCTCCTGACCTTTGTATTTTTCTTTGTTTTTGTGGGTAATTTGGGAGCAATACCCGCACTTTCCGACAGCTTACAGCGTATTTTAAAGGAAAACGAAGTAATTGTTTCTATTGTTTTGTCACAAGCGGTCAGCAATGTCCCGGCCGCCATCCTGCTTTCTGGTCTTTCGGACAATGCAAATGCGCTCATTATAGGAACTAATCTGGGAGGGCTGGGAACTCTTATTGCTTCTATGGCAAGTCTTATTACCTATAAATTTTACGCATCAGCAAACGGTAGTCTGCCTAAAAAGTATATTTTTGTATTTACAGCGTTTAATTTGTGTTACCTTGTAATTTTAGCAGGAATATATTTTTTGTTTACTTGACATTACGGCATTAAATAATGGGATTCTGTTATTTTTTGTGCAAAAACTAATGATATTGGGTAAGTAAATGAGCTCGTATAATATGGAATATATGTTTATGCCGGAATTTTTAAATTTTTTTGTAAAATTTTGTGAAAATGCTTGACAAGTAAATTTTAAAAGTGTATAATGTATTAGTACAAAAAATGATTTGCTTTATGCGCCAATAGCTCAGCTGGATAGAGTGACTGGCTACGAACCAGTAGGTCGGGGGTTCGAATCCCTCTTGGCGTGCCATGAAATCGTGACCAAAAAGATATTATGCCCACAAACGGCTGTATAAAGGCGT
>CANDLP010000205.1 GCA_947385505.1 uncultured Clostridia bacterium | reverse complement strand
CCCACGTCCGTGCACACTCTTTCCCTACACGACGCTCTTCCGATCTGATTAGTATTAAATAACCACCGCCTGCGGCGGTACTTCGGCTTCGCCGAAGTATTTCAATTGTGGATAAAATCCACAATTGAAATGGTTGTTAGTATAAAATAATGTATACGATCTTATGGGCAGGTCAGAATTTTCAATCTATGCCGCACTCAAATAAAAACATTTCACAGTTATTATCTGAGGCAATTTCTTTTGAGAATGAGGAATAAGTTTTAATTTTTGTAAACCCGATTTCTCTTAAAACTTCTTCCATCTCGCCGAATTCGTAAAGGTGGGTTTGAAAATCCATCGTTTCGCTTTTCAGTAATTTTTCACCGTCATATAATTCGTAAATTCCCGGGGAAAACTGAGTCTGGCTTTGTTCGTCATAATGGTTCTTGCTTTTTAATATTAAATCAAATCCCTCTTTTGTTTTTACGGAAACAGCGGTTTTATAATCACCATCGGATGAATCGGAATATTTATTCGCCACCGTATCAACCGCAAAAACAAATTTGCCTTTGGGAGCTAAAATCTTTTTAATTCCGCATAAAATTTTCCTGCAAAAGTCCATATCCGTAAATAAAGAAACGGAGCCGGATGAAATAAAAATATAGTCGAACCGTGTTTCGGGGGAATACTCTGATATATCCGCATGTACTGCTTTTGCTTCGGGAGCTTTTTGCTTTAGCTTGCTCAGCATTTCTTCAGACAAATCCACTCCGTAAATATCGAAGCCGCGCTGCAAAAACGGAACAAAAAAGCGGCCGCTTCCGCAAAGGGGTTCTAAAATTTTTTCTCCTTTTTTCGCATAGGAAATATAAAAATTTAATTCGTCCTGCGGCGCCTGCTCATGTAAAATTTCGTACATTTCGGTACACAAGCTGCCGTAATAATTTTGTCTTGATTCATTCATGTCATTACCTCTTATACCGCATTAAAATTTATCCGGAATCTATACGAAAAGATTGACATAGAAATACTCTTTTACGGCTCCTTTTCCACAAAATGAACGCGGGAATTATTCCAATACTTTTTAAAAACGCTGTCGTCTTTCTCATCAAAATTCAGCTGATACATTCTGAAAGTAACCAAAATATTTTTAGGCTGCCACTGCTCCTCATATGAATATTTATATTGCATACCCACTTGTTTCATGACACCGCCGCTTCGGGGATTGTTAACGTCGTGCGTGGCTGTGATATAAGGAAGCCCGTCCTTTTTTACCTGAGCAATAACGGCCTTGCCCGCTTCAGTAATAATTCCCTTGTGCCAGAACTCTTTCCGAAGCCCATAGCCGAAATCATGGCTTTCGTCCATATCGACTTTTATATAGCCGATAGGAAAGTTGTCCTCCTTTAAGCAAACAGCATAATCATAAGCCTGCGGCTTTTCATAATTTGCCGCATAATGCTTTTCAAAGAAAGACCGTGCTTCTTCAAGGCTTTTTAAAGGGAGCCATGGCAGAAAAGTGTTTACTTCTTTATCGCTCAGTATCAGATACAAAGCTTCAATATCGTTTTCCGTAAATTTTCTCAATATAAGTCTTTCGGTTTCCAACCGTGGTGTATTTGTCATCTTACTTCAAACCCCTTTTCGGCTCTGAATTCAAGCGGCTCCATCTTCACGTTTTCCGGCTTCACGCCTTTTTGTCCAAGCTGTTCCAACGCGTTTTTTATGGCGCTGGTATCCACGTATCTTTTGTATAATTCCTCCGTATGGCTTCCGTATGCGCCGCTGTTCAGAATATCGAAGAATATCCGGCTCATCGGCCAGTAATCGGTAAGCTGGTTTTTATAAACCTGCCGCGCGGGCTTATCTCCTATAAATATGTCTATTGCTTCCGAATGCCTTACATTCCGGAAAGCATTTTCGGCGCATATTTCGGGAAGCAGCGAATAGCATTCAAAAGCAAGAATATCGTCGTCAAGCGATTTTTTCATATTAGTTAGCAATTGTTCGTATTTTTCCTCGGTGTCCGCTTCGTAAAACAGATCCATGGCTGTTTTTATTTTCTTTTTGAGCAATATTCTGCCTTCCTCACCCGCATAAGGATAAGAATTCAATGTTTCGTCCTCTTGACGTATAAAGAAATACAGCTTATGGGAAGCAAAGCCCTTTACCTTCCACTTTGAGACTTCATTGACAAGCAATATGCTTAATTCCATGCTCAATGCGTCGTCCACCCTGCATTCGCCGGTTATATCTCCGCCCGCTCTGTCAAGATATACTTTTACATAGCAAATCTTTCTGTTTCCCAATCTTTTCAGTATAAGTTTTTTAAGTTTATTCCAATAATATTCCGCGCCTCCTACGTCGGGAGCGCCGCCTATTGTGACAACATCGCTGAAATAAGCTCTCCATTTATGGGTTTTTCCGCCGAAGATAGTGGCTATTTCCGTATCAGAGTCCTTTTCGCCGGCTTTTCCGTTCATTTTGACAAGTCCGTCTATAAAAGAGTACGCAAAAGAGCACACCGCTACCTCCACGGCCTGTACGGTATCGTCGCCGATACCGGTGCTGTGTTCATACATTTCGTCGCCAAATTCGGGGGAATATATAACAAAGCTTATTCCCGACTTATGATCTGCCAAGCCGGTTACATGGGGGGTGACGGACATATTCATTTCGGGACAGAAAATTCGGTTTCCTTCTATCCTGTTTTCGATTTCAAGAGTTTCCGACAAAAAAATCAGCGCGTATTTTTCCGCTTTTTCATAATTAAGCTTGTCCGCCTCATACTCCGCTTTGACACTTTTGCGCCAAGACTCGTCAAAAATATTTGTTTTCATATTATGATCAGCCTTTCTTTCTGTAAATTTCCTTTTATTTTAGTATTGTACCACAATTTTATGTAAAAATCTACCCAATGGTGAAAAATAAAATAAAAATTTTTGTTGAGTAAATTTTAAAAAAATTTTTTATTTTTTTAAAAAGCCCTTGACAAAACTCTGGCGATGTGGTATACTAATTTAGTCATAAAAAGAAAAGAACGCGGAGTAGAGCAGGGGCAGCTCGTCGGGCTCATAACCCGGAGGTCGGGGGTTCGAATCCTTCCTCCGCAACCAAGTTGAAAGCTACATTTTTAGTGCAAAATGCACAATAATGTAGCTTTTCTTTTTATATAATTACTAACCGTCGGTTGTGAAAACAATCGGCGGTTTTCTGTTGGAGGTAATTTTAATGAGCAAATTTAGAGTAGTTGCCTATTACCGAGTCAGCACAAATCACGAGGAGCAGGAATCAAGTCTTGAAACGCAGGTTTCCTATTATGGGAAGCTAATTGCGGAGCATAAGGATTGGCAATTGGTGAAAATTTATGCTGAGCGTGCTTCAGGAACTCAGATGAAGAAACGTTCCGAATTTATGAAAATGCTCAAGGCTTGCAAACAAGGCAGGATAGATTTGATACTAACGAAGTCGATAAGCCGTTTCGGCAGAAACACATTGGACATGTTAAAAACGCTATACGAACTTTTCAATTTAGGCATTAAGGTCTACTTTGAAAAAGAGAATTTAAACAACTATGACAAGGAGATGCGAACAATGATGGGAATTTATGCGGGATTTACACAGGAAGAAAGCAAGAATATGAGCGATAATATTAAGCGGGGTATTCGAGAGAGAATGTGGGAGGGTAAGGTATGCCTTAATTGTACACGGTTCTTGGGATACGACAAAGATGAAAATGGTAAGTTAGTGGTCGTGGAATCCGAAGCGGTTATCGTCAGAAAGATATTTGAGTTGTACCTGAATGGTTTCGGTGTTTGTAAAATCGAGAAATATCTTGAAGAGAATGGAATCAAAACGGTTACCGGTAAGGACACTTGGAGTACTTCGACAATTGACCGTATTCTCTCCAATGAAAAGTATGTTGGTGATGTACTTATGCAAAAGAGCTTTACCGAGGACTTTCTGACCGGAAAGCGTAAGAAAAACGAGGGCGAGTTGAAGATGTACTTCATTGAAAATAATCATGAAGCAATTATTAGTAGAGATGAATTTACGACAGTGCAGGAAATGAAAAGTAAGTAATTCGCTCATTAGCAAAAAGCCTTGACATTTATGTGGCGATTATGCTACAATATATATGTACAACATTTGCTTGTTTGGTGTGAAAGTGAATCACTTATCGAAATCTAAATCAATATAAACCGCTTCAAAAATATGGATAATTCGCATAATATTGAGATGCGATATGATTTTATCTTTTTGAGTATGTTGCATATTGATTTCAATAGTGTATGGGGGTATATATGGAAATATCAAATTTGATTGCTGAAATTCAGCATTTTACGCCAGAGTTGGCATCTTCCTATTGCATTGTTAATGTAGCCATTATGAAGCTTGATGAAATTCAAAACATGGGCTATGATGAATTTGCGCTTAGGTCAAAAATTAATATGCCATTACATCTATATCGATATTACCCCAATACAATAACTAAAGATAAAGAAACTGGAAAAGAAGTCAATTACTCTACCCAGGCATTAGAAAACAACACGGTTTTTCTTCAGACTCCAACTGCATATGATGATGTATATGATTCTGATATCAATATTGATTACGCTGAATATGAGCATCTTCGTTTGATTGAATATTGTAAACGATGCGGAATTGAAGTTGACAATAAACGGTCAACACAGGAAATCGGAGATATTTTTGTCAAAACTCTGTGGAAATATTATACCGTCACACGGAAATCAATTTTAAAAAAATTGACAAGTTTGACAAGTATGATATAATAAAAATATGAAAAAAACGGAATAACAGAATATTACGAAGAAGTGGAAACAGAAGAAGAGTATAAGGGATATTTTTGCAGTGTATCAGAAGCGATAACAATAGTAATACTTGGAAGTATATGCGGATTGAAGAATGTTAGTCAAATACATCAATGGGCGGCAAATGACAGAGTAAGCGAGTTTTTGAAGGATGAATTCGGAATCAAACATGTACCTTGCTATTATTGGCTTTTGTGCTTACTGAAAATAATAAAAACGGAATCACTCAATCGTTGTTTTATCAATTGGGTATATTCGTTTATTCCCCAAAAAGCAGAAGCATTAACAATTGCTGTTGACGGAAAGACGGTTTGTTCGACAGCTGGAATGAGCAGTTATTCAAAACCTCTCCATAT
>CANDLP010000204.1 GCA_947385505.1 uncultured Clostridia bacterium | reverse complement strand
CCGCTGATTCCCGACGAGCGTCTTATGGAATTTAACAACGGCTTGGTTGCGGGACTTAAGTATAGTGAAGCGGAAGAAAAATATCCTACGGTAAAGGTGCCGCTGCATTTGTCTGTTTATGAGCAGGAGAGTGTGCTTGAATTCAGGTACAGAGCCGAATATATGCTGTCCAAGCTGATTTCGGAAAATAATGACGACAGCACGATTGCGGCTGTTACACACGGCGGCATGATAAATCGGCTGTACGGCGCATTTTTTAAACTGCCCATAGAATCGGATTTTTCGTTTTATACCGGTGATACCGGTATTCATGAATGGATCGTAAACGGAGAATCGCGTATTTTGGCAAAAGCCAATTATTCAGCGCACAATATATAGTCAAATAGTTTTAAAACCTGTTTTACATACTTGAAAAAATCTATTTATTGTGCTACAATAATAAAAAACCGCGAAAAAAGGAGAAATCCGCCGCTATGAAAATAAAAGCCGTTATCTTCGATATGGACGGAATAATTCTTGATACCGAAACTCTTTTGGAAAAATACTGGCGCATAGCCGCCAAAGATTTCGGATTTGATATGAGCCGCGAACAGGCTTTGGAGTTGAGGAGCCTTGCGGGCGAATACGCTTCTCCGCTTCTGAAGAAATATTTCGGCGACGGTTTTGATTACACCGCCGTGCGAAGCCGCCGAAAACAGCTTATGGAAGAGGATATCTCAAAGAACGGTCTCAAAAAGAAAAAAGGCGTGGACGAAGCCCTTGAGTATATAAAAAAGCTTGGGCTTAAAAGAGCGTTAGCTACCGCCACTGATATTGAAAGAGCCGAAAAATACTTGAAAACCGTTGAGCTTTTTGATAAATTTGACTGCGTTTGCTGCGGCCCCATGGTGGAGCACGGAAAACCGAGCCCCGATATTTATCTTTTAGCGGCGGAAAAACTCGGATTGGCTCCCGAAGAATGCGCGGCGGTGGAGGATTCGCCCAACGGTATCACTTCCGCTTACAGGGCGGGAATGAAGCCGATAATGGTACCCGACCTTTCGGAGCCCGGCGAAGAGCTTAAAAAGCTTTTGTATAAACGATGCAGCAGTCTTTTTGAGCTGCCCGCTGTGCTTGACGGGCTTGTGTAACTGCTCCCAAAAAAATTTAAAAATATTATCAACAGCTATTCACTAACGGAAAGAAAGGAAACGGAAAAAATGAACATACTTCCCATCACCGACCTTAACAAAGCCCTTAACGCAGACAGCGGAAAGGTGGTAAGCGAAGCCGAGGAGCTGTACCACCGTCAGCTTGAGTCGGCGGTTTCCGATATAGCGGAAAACTGTAAAGAAAAGCCCATCGTACTGCTTTCCGGCCCGTCGGGAAGCGCAAAAACCACAACTGCGCTGAGAATAAAGGCTTTACTGCGGAGAAACGGCTTCGGCGCTCACGTTATTTCAATGGATAATTATTTTTTGCCCTTAAACGGGCTGAGCGGGGAGGAGCTTAACAAAATTGACCTTGAAGCCCCCGCGCGTGTTGATATATCTTTACTGAAAGAGCATCTTGAGCGGTTCTGGCAATGCTTGCCCACTCAGCTTCCCGTATTTAATTTTGCGGATCAGACAAGAGGGGAAGGGGAGCTGCTTTGCAGGCAGGAAAACGAGATAATAATACTGGAAGGGATACATGCGTTAAATCCCTTGCTGACCGGTGATATAAAGGAGCATTCCCAAGGGATCTATGTCAGCGTAAGAACAAGGCTTTCAAACCAGAATCGGCTTCTTCACCCCAGTATGATAAGACTTATGCGCAGACTTATGCGCGACAGGCTTTTCAGAGGCAGAAAAACGGAGGATATAATCAGAGCCTTTAAATCGGTACAAAGAGGGGAAACCATGTATATAATGCCCCATAGAGATAACGCAGCAGTCAATATTGACACCTTTATGTCTTTTGAGGCGGCGGTTTATTGCAACAAGCTTTTGCCGCAGCTTCAGGAGGTGGACAAGGATTTTGAATTGTACGGAACCGTACAGGAACTGTTGGATTTTTTGGAAAATATAGTACCCCTTCCCACCTCCATAGTACCCGACGGTTCAATTGTACGCGAGTTTGTGGGCGGGAGCGTATTCAGCTATTGACGGATAAAAAAGAAAGGGACAGTTAAGAAATGTTCGCTAAAGTTGACACCTTTGGTCTTACCGGTTTAAATGCCTTTGCGGTTACGGTTGAAAGCAGCACGGAAAAAGGCACGCCCGATTTCAGGATAACAGGGCTTGGCGACGCCTCAATACAGGAAAGCAGGCAAAGAGTGATCGCCGCCATGGAAAATTCGGATTTTTCCACCGCCAAGCTAAGGGCGGTGGTTAATCTTTATCCCGCCGATGTGAAGAAAAGCGGTTCATACTACGATCTTCCCATACTTATAAGCGTGCTTACCGCATTGGGCGATATCCGCCCTCCGAGAGAGGGGGACGTTTTTATCGGCGAGCTTTCTCTGTCGGGCGACCTGGCGGGGACGGCGGGAGTGCTTCCTATGGTTGCGGCGGCTAAAGAAAACGGCTTTAAAAGAGTGTTTTTACCGTATGTAAATGTTAAAGAGGCTTCTCTTGTCAGGGGGATAGAAATATACGGCATACATAATATAAGGGAGCTTTCTTCTTTTTTGTCGGGGAGCATTGACTTGTCTCCCGCCGACCCTTTTGTTCCCAAAGCGGAGGATTACTTTGATTCCGCCGATTTTTCCGACGTAAAGGGACAGGAAAATATAAAGTTTGCCGTGCAGACCGCCGCAGCTGGTTTTCACAATATTCTTATGATAGGTCCGCCGGGATCGGGAAAAAGTATGATCGCAAAAAGAATTGCGGGAGTATTGCCCACAATGACCTTTGAAGAAAGTATTGAGACCACTTCCGTTTATTCCGTGGCGGGATTGTTGGACAGCAGATCGCCTTTTATCACAAGACGCCCCTTTCGTCCCGTTTCCCATACCGCAAGCGGAGTGGGAATTGTGGGCGGCGGCAAAATTCCTTCTCCGGGAGAGATAAGCCTCGCCAATAACGGGGTGATGTTTTTAGACGAGCTTCCCGAATTTCGCCGCGACGTATTGGAAACGCTTCGCCAGCCTTTGGAGGACAGAAGGGTGGTTATAACGAGAGCCTCCGGAAAAACCTCATATCCTTGTAAAACCATGTTGGTTGCGGCAATGAATCCGTGCCCCTGCGGCAACTACGGAAGCGGCAATACCTGTAATTGTTCCGAGGGGGCGATCGCTAAGTATTTGGGAAAAATAAGCCGTCCCGTACTTGACAGGATAGATATTCAGATAGAGGTAAGCGCGGTAAATTACAGTCAGCTCAGGGAAAAAAGCGGGTCATTATGCTCTGCGGAAATAAGGGAGAATATAGAGAAGGCGAGAGAAATGCAAAAGGAAAGATTTAAGGGTACAGATATCCTTTTCAACAGCGAAATCCCCCCTTCACGTCTCACCGAATTCTGCCCGCTGAACCAACAGGCGGAAAAATTTTTAAGCGGCGTTTTTGATTCGCTTGGTCTTTCCGCCAGAGCGTATGACAGGATAATGAAGGTGGCAAGAACGGCGGCGGATATTGACGGCAGCGAGGTTATTGAGAAAAAGCATATCAGCAGAGCGGTGATGTACCGAACGCTGGACAGGAAGTATTGGAAATCATAGAAAAATTTTTATTTCCTTTTATATTGAAATTGGAATTTGTGGAGGAGCCGAAAATGAAAAGCAATATTATTATAGCAGGCGTACCAAGAGCGGGCAAAAGTACGATTTCCAGACGGCTGGCAAAGCAGATTGGGTACCGGCATATCAGTATGGATTCTATTATTGCGGGATTTGAAAAGTGTTTTCCCGAAACGGGAGTGAATACATATGCAGGGCTTTCTTCCATGGATACTTTGCATATTATAAGCGGGAAAATGGCGCCTTTTGTAAGAGCTATGCTGGACAGCTCCGAATATGACGAGTTTGAGCCGGGAATGGTGTTGGATATGTATCAGCTTTTGCCGGAAGATTATATGAAATACATTCATGGCGCTAACTGTGAAATATTTTACTTTATTACATCAGATGTGACGCCGCAGGAACGTTTTGCAATCCAGAAGAAATATGATACAGAAAAGGATTACACTTTCTATAAGTCGGACGAAGAGTTATTAGAGGGAGCGCAATATATTGTTGAGCAGAGTATTTTAATTAAAGAGCAATGTTTAAAATACAATTTGCCTTATTTTGAAACGGCAAGAGACAGAGAACAGGCTTTTAATGATTTTTTAAATTTTCAAAAGTGATGAGGTAAGCTCGGTAAATTATAATCAGTTCAGAGAAAAAGCATATCAGCAGGACGGTGATGTACAGAACGCTTAACAGGAAATATTGGAAATCATAAGCGAGTATCTGAAAAATTTTTTTACCGCTAAATGTAAAAAACGCTTGACAAATAGTACTATATAGTATTATACTATATAAAGATAACAGGAGGGATTTAAATGCCGCTTAAAACAAACGGAGGATTTCTGATAGGCAAGATCAAACAAATTCAAGGGCGGGTGTTTGAAAAAATGCTTTCGGAATACGGTATAAGTGAATTTAACGGAGCTCAGGGGAGAATACTTTATGTTCTTTGGGAAAATGACGATATTTCAATAACAGAGCTTTCCGATAAAACAGGGCTCGCCAAAACCACTCTTACCGGTATGCTGGACAGGCTGGAGCTGTCGGGGCATATTTTAAGAAATTACGGTCAAAAGGATCGCCGCACGGTAAAAATAAAACTTACCGAAAAATCATGGGGCTTAAGAGAAAAATATGAGGCGGTGTCCGAAGAAATGAACAAAATTTTTTACAGGGGATTTAACGAAGATGAAATACTCGATTTTGAAAATCGTCTTGGGAAGATCCTTGAAAATCTTTTCAAAAAGGAGAAAGAGAATGGATAACAAGATAAAAAAGGATATTGAAACATTGCGCGCAAACGCGGACGTAGCTTATGTAGGTTCTATAAACGAAGAAGGGCTGCCTCAGATAAAGGCAATGTTTGTCGCCGAGCACGAAAAGCTTTCCACTCAGCTTTTTTCCACCAATACAAGCTCAAGGCGCGTCGGACAGTTTATGAATAATCCGAAAGCCTGCGTTTATTACTGCGATAAGAAAAACTTTA
>CANDLP010000203.1 GCA_947385505.1 uncultured Clostridia bacterium | reverse complement strand
CGTGTGCTCTTCCGATCTCTGTGTTTCACAAGCGGAGCGGGCTTTTCAGCTTGAATTTTGCCAAAAACACAAAGGAAAAATTCCTTATTCTGTGCGAGGGCTATATGGATGTAATAAGCCTGAATCAAGCAGGCTTCGACAACGCCGTAGCCACCTTGGGCACCGCGATTACCCCCGAACAGGCGCGGCTGATGCGACAGTACTGCGAACAGGTGGTTATAAGCTACGACAGCGACGGGGCTGGACAAAAGGCTACAATGAAAGCGATAAATCTGCTTTCCGAGGCGGGCGTCGACGCAAGGGTGCTTAAAATGAGCGGAGCCAAAGACCCGGACGAATATGTAAAAAAATACGGGGCGGACGGCTTCAGGATGCTTTTGTCTCAATCGGGCGGTGCCATAAGCTTCGAGCTTCAAAAGCTTACCGACGGATTAAATATGGACTCTCCCGAAGGAAAGGCGGCGTATTTAAAAAAAGCGGTAAACCTTCTGGCGGAGGTAAACAACAGCATAGACCGTATGGTATACATAAGCGATACCGCCAAGCTTTGCGGCCTTGATTCCGGAGAGATAGAAAAGGCGGTGGAAAGCAGAAGAAGATCCAAGGCTTACAGCGCCCGTATGGAAGAGCGGAGAGATCTGATAAATCCTCCGAGAAACAATCCGAAGGGGTTGGGGCTGACTCCGGAGCAAAAGGCGCAGAGGGGAATAATAGCGTTTTTGTTTCATTCGCCGGATATGCTTAATAAGGTGGAGTCAAGGGTTAAGGAAGAGGATTTTTCCGACGAATTTTACCGAAGAGTGTTTAATATCGCTGCAAAGCGTATAAAAAAAGGCGTTTCGGTTGACCTTTCGTCAATAGGAGACGAATTTTCGGCGCAGGAAGTGGGCAGAATAACGGGTATAATTAACGAAAATAATCTGCTGCCTTATCAGAAGGAGCGATTATCGGAGTATATCAGGGTATTGGAGAAGCAAAGGGCCAAATACGGCGGGAAAAAACCGGAGGAAATGAGCAACGAAGAGTTGCTGGAACAGATGGAGCGCATAAGGAAAGAGAAAAGAAGAACAGGATAATGATTCGGAAGCTGTTTTTATGCGGTCGTCCTGACTTTAAAAAATATTGACAATAAAGCTTTGCAATTTCTGCCGGATAAAAAGTTTTATTATCAAATAAGGAGAAAAAAATGACGGAAAACGGAAAAAACATGATAACCGACCTTATTGAACACGGTAAAAAGGAAGGTAAGCTTACAACCAAAGAAATAAACGAGGTTCTGGAAGACCTTAATTTTGACGTAGATCAGATAAATCGTCTCTATGATGATTTTGAGACAAACAACATAGATATAGTCGACGACTTCATTACCGACGAAGATCTGGACGCGGCATTGGACTTTACGGGGGAGGACGACCTTGACGTAGCTCTCTCCAGCGAGGGTATCACAATAGACGACCCCGTAAAGATCTACCTTAAAGAAATAGGAAGGGTTCCTCTCTTAAGCGCCGAGGAGGAAATAGAGCTTGCACAGCGTAAAAATCAGGGGGATCAGTTTGCCAGAAAGCGTCTTACCGAGGCTAACCTTCGGCTTGTGGTAAGCATAGCCAAGCGCTATGTGGGAAGAGGCATGCAGTTTCTTGACCTTATACAGGAAGGTAATATGGGGCTTATCAAGGCGGTGGAAAAGTTTGATTACCGAAAGGGCTATAAGTTTTCCACCTACGCCACATGGTGGATAAGACAAGCCATTACAAGAGCCATAGCCGATCAGGCGCGCACAATACGCATACCCGTTCATATGGTGGAAACCATAACCAAAGTCAAAAAGGTGTCCAGCCAGCTTCTTCACAAGAACGGCCACGAAGCCAGCGTAGAGGAGATAGCCAACGAGCTTAATATGCCCGTGGACAGAGTAAGGGAAATAATAAGGATTAGCCAGGATCCCGTTTCTCTTGAAACGCCTATCGGCGAGGAGGAAGACAGCCATTTGGGGGATTTTATACCCGACGAGCTTGCGCCCGCTCCCGCGGAAGTGGCTTCCCTTTCGCTTCTGAAGGAACAGCTTGACGAGGTTCTCGGTACGCTCACCGATAGGGAAGCAAAGGTGCTGAGACTTCGATTCGGTCTTGACGACGGAAGACCGCGCACTCTTGAAGAGGTGGGACAGCGGTTCCAGGTCACAAGAGAAAGAATACGCCAGATAGAGGCAAAAGCCCTCAGAAAACTCAGACATCCCACCAGAAGCAAAAAGCTAAAGGATTTTCTTGACTGACATTTTTGTATTGATCAAGTAATTTTTGAGGAAAGTCCTTATACATATTGTATCTGTGTTTATACTGTTTCTGCCAGAATCTTTGATTTTGGCAGCCGGCGGAAGCCGGCTATGAAATATAGACCGCGTCTATATTTCAGAAAGGAATCAGTATTATATGAATTTATATGATAAAGACAAAGGTGAATTATGCACATAACACTTGAAACGGATTACGCTATCAGAATAGTGGACGCCTTGGCCAAAGAAGCGGCAAGGGAAAACGAATCCTTCCGAGGCTGTATAGACGCGGGAACCATTGCCGAGCGAACGGACGTGCCTTTGCGCTTCGCCTTGAAAATACTAAGGAAATTAGTCAGCGGAGGAATTGTCAAAAGCTATAAGGGGGTCTACGGAGGTTACCGCCTGATAGCCCGTACCGGAGAGCTGTCCATATATGATGTAATGGAAATAGTTGAAGGGGAATATCATTTCAGCAGGTGCCTTTCCGAGGGTTATAACTGTAACTGCGAGTCGGACGGACTGCCCTGCAATTACCGCAGCGCCTTCGGCGAGGTGACGGAAATGGTAAAGGATTACCTTAAAAAGCAAACCTTTGATAAATTAGTAAAGTTTTAGAGGAAGGTATATTCGCAAATGGATATTGATCAGATTTTAAAAAAGGCCGCCAAAAAACAGGAGACCCAGGGAGATAAAATATTTGCCTTAGATATAGGCACCCGCTCCGTGGTCGGTATTCTCGGCGAAAAGGCCGACGAAAAATACCACGTTATAGACTGTGTGGTTGCGCCTCATACCCGCCGCGCAATGGTTGACGGGCAAATAGAAGATATAAAGCAGGTCGCAAAAATAGTCGGGCAGGTGAAGCAGAAGCTTGAACAGCGCAACGGCATAACTCTCAGCAAGGCTTCCATTGCCGCCGCGGGCCGCGCTCTTAAAACCGTAAATATTTCCAAGGAATTTGACGTTTCGGGAAGCGAGATTATTACCGAGGAAATGGTAGCTTCAATGGAAATGGAAACGGTATCCGCCGCACAGGCCGAGCTTGACGAAAGCATGCAGAACGAGAAGACCCTGTTTTACTGCGTCGGTCATAATGTGGTGACTTATCGTCTTGACGATTATAAAATGATTTCGCTTAACGGGCATAAGGGAAATACCGCGGGAATCGATATGGTTGTGGCGTTTTTGCCGGGTATTGTTGTGGAGAGCCTTTACTCGGTAATGGAGCTTAATAAGCTGGAGGTTCAGAGCCTTACGCTGGAGCCGATAGCGGCAATGAATGTAATTATTCCCCCGGAAATAAGACTTATAAATATTGCCCTGGTGGATATCGGCGCGGGCACCTCCGATATTGCTATAGCAAAGGACGGCTCCATTATCGCTTATGCGATGGCTACCGTGGCGGGCGACGAAATTACCGAGGAAATAATAAGAAGCTTTCTTGTGGACTTTTCCGTGGCGGAGCAGATGAAGCATGATTCGTCGGATAACGAGGTCTTTACATACAAGGATATTTTCGGTATTCCCCATCAGGTGACGCAGGAGGAGTTTATCGAAAAAATACTTCCCTGTATGGATAATTTAGCCTCCACCATTTGCGAAACAATCGTAAAAATAAATTCCGGCTCTCCTCAGGCGGTATTTTTGGTTGGCGGCGGAAGCCTTATAAAAGGTCTTACCACTCTTGTAGCGGATAAGCTGGATATTGACGAGGACAGAGTTGCGGTAGGCGGCGGTGAGTTCTTGAGGGACGTGGATACCGGTGACTTTAATATGGGCGCGGAGTTTATCACTCCTTTGGGTATAGGCGTTACCGCCCTTGAAGACAGGGGGTATGACTTCTCGGTTATCAATGTAAACGGAAAGAAAATAAGAGTTTTTGATACCAAAAAGCTTACCGTTTATCAGGTATTGTCTCTTGCGGGCTATAAGGCGGGAGATATCATGGGTCATTCGGGACAGGGTCTCGCCTTCACCGTAAACGGAAATAAAGTGTTCCGAAAGGGCACCATGATGACTCCTGCGGAAATAAAAATAAACGGAAACGGCGGCGGACTTACTTCGATAGTTACGCAGGGGGATCAGATACAGTTCACTCCCGCCAAAAACGGCGAAAATGCCAGAGCGGTGCTGAAAAACGAGATAAATTACAGAAAGTATCATTCGGGCAGCGTAAGCTTCGGCGACAAGGCGTATAAATTCGGAATAGAAGCATATGTTAACGGCGTTAAGAAGCCTATGCAGTACGAAATTCAGCCTTTGGACGAGATAACCACGGGCGGAATACTCACTCTGGGCGATCTTCTCAATTCCATTGGAATAGAGTATTCCGAGGGCTTTGCAATTAACGGGCAGTACGCGGAGGAGGCTTCGCTGCTTTCAGACGGCGATATTATTACTCTTAAGCTTATGTCGGGAAATGAGCGCAAGACCGTTAGGGAAAACGCTTATACTCCGTCCTCAGCCCAATCCTCCGATTATTCTGGAGCAGTCAATGAAGCGGCAAAGGCAGTCTTTTCCTCAAAACCCGATGAGCATGCTGCCGAAACATTTGAACCCGGCCGCACATCTTCTGCGTATCCTTCCTCATTTAACGACGCTTCGGAAACGCAGAGCCGTTCGATATCTCCAAGCCGCTCAGAATCGGTACGTCAAAATGCTCCCGCGGCAACAGCCGAGACTTTAAGCGTGTCGGAAACGGGAGTCGATTATAAACCCGCCCCGCGGTCGGAAAGCGCGTTTTCCGCTTATTCGGGCGGAGTCGCGGGATTTGACGAAAAAACGGAAGATAACGGGGAAGAAAACGAAGATACTATAGAGATCGTTCCCGCCCTGACGCTTACCCTTAACGGAAAGCCTCAGATCGGAAGAGCACACGTCTGAACTCCAGTCACGGAGCGTCATC
>CANDLP010000202.1 GCA_947385505.1 uncultured Clostridia bacterium | reverse complement strand
TGTCCCCACGCGCAAAATGGGCAAGGAGCTTATGCTGTTGGAAAAGTCGGTGGTAAAGCTCAGCAAGCTGGATATATCCGCCGCAGACGATCTGAAGCAGTACGTACATAGACATGATGAGGTAGGGCAGATCGCTTCGGCGGTAAATGAATTATGCGGTGTGCTTAACAATTCCATTTCCGATACGGGACGTATACTCGGAGAGATCGCGGTAGGAAATCTTGCTGTTGATATTAAAAAAAACAAGGATTTTTACGTAGGAGGACTTGCCACTCTTTATAACAATATCGGCACAATCAGCAAGGGCTTGATATTGCTTGTAAATGATATCACCAATGCCGCCAAAAGCGTGGACGGAAGTTCACGGCAGGTGGCGGAAGGCGCCGAATCCCTTTCAAGCGGCAGCGCCGAGCAAAGCGCGTCTATCGACGCTCTCGCTGAAAGCCTGCGCGGGATAAATAAAATTGTGGGTGAAAACGCGGAAAGCTGCGTCAGCGCTCACGACCTTATGGGAAAGACCTTTGAGCACGTAAGCAGCGCAAACGACAAAATGACCTGCCTTACGGAAGCGATGAAAAATATTAAGGAAACGTCTGAAAAAATAAACGATATAATCAAAACAATTGAGGATATTTCACAGCAGACAAATATTCTTGCGCTTAATGCGTCGATAGAGGCGGCAAGAGCGGGCGAAGCGGGAAAAGGCTTTGCCGTGGTGGCTAACGATGTGCGTATGCTTGCGCTGAAATCGACAGCGGCGGCAAAGGACAGCAATTTGCTGATACAGCAGTCTGTGAAAGCGGTAAATGAGGGCGCGGAAATTACCGAAAGCACGTCGTCCGTAATGAACGAGCTTGGAAATTATGTATCTGAATTCAAAAAGATTATTGACATAATTGCCGTGTCAAGCGAGGAGCAGACGAAAATGATCGGGCACATAAGCGACGAGATCACGGAAATCGAAGATATTGCCAATGAAAGCTCCAAAACGGCAGAGGAAAACGCTTCTGCTGCCAAGGCATTGTTTACACAATCTGCGCTGCTTGATAAACTTATGGACAGTTTTCAGATTTAACCGAGCAAAGCATCGGAATTGCATATAATATACTAAGGGGACATCTAAAAACAATCTGTTGGTTCCGGCTTCTTTAAAGGTTTTTTATTGCTCCGCAAATCAAATCTTGAAGATTCAATTTGCGAAGCAATATTATCAAGAAAATAAATTTAAATTTGAAGGGATAAAGCGAAATGAATCAAGGACGAATTATTATAATTACCGGCTCACCGGGAACCGGTAAAACCACAGCTGCAAATCTTGCCGCAAAAGAATCATGCATGGAAAAATCCGCTCATATGCACACAGATGATTTCTATCATTATCTTAGCAAGGGCGCAATACCACCACATTTACCGGAATCAAACGAGCAAAACTTAATTGTAATTGAAGCGTTTTTAGAAGCTGCAAAGCGTTATGTCCGCGGCGGGTATGATGTGGTTGTAGACGGTATTATCGGTCCGTGGTTTTTAGATCCTTGGCTGAATATAGTTAAGGAAGATTATGAAGTGCATTACATTGTTTTGAGGGCAAGCAAAGAAAAGACTATGGAGCGTGCAATTTGCCGTTCAAAGTTAGATACGGAAACAAATATCGAACTGGTAAAAGTGATGTGGGAACAATTCTCTAACCTTGGAGCATACGAAGCAAATGTTATAGATACAACAAATGATACGATTTATGACACTGTTATAAAAATCAAAGAGAGAATTTCTGATAAAACCGCATTGCTCCGCGGATAATTCATTACACTAATAACAATTTCAACACATGATAAAATCAAAGTTGAAATTGTTATCAGCATTAGGACGTATTGACACGAAAGGCAAAAAGGAGATTTATTATGAAAAAAACAATGGTAATGGTCTTTGGTACAACCGGAATATTTACGGCTTTGTATCTCATAACGGGAATAATGCTGCCGCAGCTGCCAACTCTTTTGATATTCTGCATAGTTGCAGGAGTGTTTTTAATGCCTGTTGAATTGTTTTTAATATTGCGGCAGAGCAAGAAGGACTATGGTAAATATACACTTGAGGCTGCGCTGATCGGACAGGAGAAACAGCCCATAATTAAAATACTTTTTTATGCATTGGTATTGTTTGGCATAGCGGGAATTTTCTCAATTACAATTCAACCGCTTGAGAATATGCTGCTGTCAGCATTTCGGGAAAAGTTATTGTCATTTTTACCTGTCGGGTTTGATTGGAATAACATAGAGTACATAAAAAGTTTTCCTAAAAATATTATTTTAGTCACTTGCGTAATATATTTCATATTTAATGTTTTTGTTGGTCCCATTACAGAAGAATTTTTCTTTCGCGGATATTTAACAGCATATAACAGCAAATACGGAAAATGGACGCCGGTAATTATAACAATAATTTTTTCGCTGTATCATTTCTGGCTTCCTCTTCATAATGTTTTTCGCATTTTTGTATTTTTGCCTATGGCGTATATCAGCTATCGGAAAAGGAACATATACTTTTGCATGGTTTCTCATATCCTATGCAATTTATTCTCCACAATTTCATTCATTATAGCAGTATTTAATTAAATATAATATTTTATGATAATAACCATTTCTCTACAGATAAAATCAAAGTTGAAATGGTTATTAATATTATTTATTATTTTCTTGGATTGCTACAGTATTACATACAAACGGGCAAATACGCAAAAACATAGTGTTTATGCGTATTTGCCCGTTTCTTTTATTCATTTTTTGAGGTGTGGTGAGCAGATTATTCCGCTATTTTTATTCCAACTCAAACGCTCCCGTATAAAGTCTGTAATACTGTCCTTTCTCCGCAATCAGCTTATCGTGATCGCCCCTCTCTATTATCCTGCCTTGCTCCAGAACCATTATCACATCCGAATTCTTAACGGTGGAAAGCCTGTGCGCAATAACAAACACCGTTCTCCCGTGCATAAGAGCGTCCATGCCCCTCTGTACAATCGCCTCGGTTCTTGTATCAATTGAAGAAGTAGCCTCGTCCAATATCATAACAGGGGGATCGGCAACAGCCGCCCTCGCAATCGCCAGAAGCTGTCTTTGTCCCTGAGAAAGATTGGCTCCGTTTCCCGCCAAAGAAGTATTGTAGCCTTCGGGAAGTCTTGTTATAAAATCGTCCGCTCCCGCCAGCTTGGCCGCGTTGATACACTCCTCGTCCGTGGCGTCAAGCTTACCGTATCGTATATTGTCCATTACCGTACCGGTAAACAGGTTGGTGTCCTGTAAAACTATTCCCAATGAACGACGAAGATCGTCCTTCTTTATCTTGTTGATATTGATTCCGTCGTAGCGTATCTTTCCGTCGGCAATATCGTAAAAACGGTTGATAAGGTTGGTTATGGTTGTCTTTCCCGCGCCGGTCGCGCCGACAAAGGCGACTTTCTGTCCCGGCTCTGCGTATATGGTAACGTTATGGAGCACCGTCTTGTTCTTCTCGTAACCGAAATCCACGTCGAAAAGCCTTACGTCGCCGGTGAGCTTGGTATAAGTAACGGTACCGTTTTCGTGGGGGTGCTTCCACGCCCACATTCCCGTTCTCTCATCGCATTCTTTGATAACGCCGTTTTCCTCCTTGGCGTTAACCAATGTAACATAGCCCTCATCGGTTTCGGGCTTCTGATCCATAAGCTCAAAAATACGCTGAGCGCCCGCGATACCCATTACCACCGAGTTTATCTGAAAGGATACCTGACCCACATTGCCAGCGAACTGCTTAGTCATATTAAGGAAGGGAACCACTATACTTATGCTGAACGCCGCCCCCGAAAGGCTCACGTTTTCCATTCCCGATAAAAGGAAAAGACCGCCCACTAAAGCAACTATAACGTAAAGCACATTTCCCATATTGTTCATAATGGGACCTAACACGTTAGAATAGGCGTTGGCTTTTCTGGAATCCTCATAAAGCTGATCATTCAGCTTGTTAAAGGCTTCCTTGCATTCTTCTTCGTGGCAGAATACCTTGACTACCTTCTGACCGTTCATGATCTCTTCTATGTAGCCTTCTTCCTTGCCTATCGCCTTCTGCTGCTTTACGAAAAATTTAGCGGAACCGCCGCCTATTTTGGCGGTAAGGATCAGCATAACCGCAACTCCCGCCAGTACCACAAGAGTGAGCCAAAGGCTGAAGCTTAACATAATGCTGATTATAGTCAAGGAAACGATTAAAGTGACCAGAAGCTGGGGTATGCTCTGGGAAATCATCTGTCTTATAGCGTCGATATCGTTGGTATAAACGCTCATGATATCCCCGTGATTGTTGGTGTCAAAATATTTTATAGGCAGCTTCTGCATATTGTTGAACAGCTTTTCTCTGAGCTTCATAAGCGTGCCCTGAGTTACAACCGCCGCCATAAGGTTGAAAAGCACCGCCGTCGCCAATGACAAAACGTAAAGTGCTCCCAAAGTAAGAACATTGGAAAAAACATCGCCGCTGACCGAAGCCCAGTCGCCGCTTTGCCATGCGCCTTCAATTATGCCGATTATCCTCTGCATAAAGACCGAGGGAATCGAGCTTACCGCGGCGTTAAAAATTATACCCAACAGTATCAGTGTGGTTCTTACGGGGTAAAATTTAAACACCATTTTTATGACGCGGCCTACAACTCCCTTTTGCATCGGGGGTCTTCTTTTCTTCATCTCTTCCTTTTCGCTTATATTACCCAACTTGATCCACCTCCTCGCTGTCAGCCTTGTTCTGCGAAGTATAAACCTCGCGGTAAATATTGTTGCTTCGGAGCAACTCTTCGTGAGTGCCTACCGCGTTTATCCTGCCGCCGTCGAGAATCACTATTCTGTCCGCGTCCTGAACGGAAGAGGTTCTCTGGGCTATTATTATCTTCGTGGTATCCGGCATAAACTTTTTGAAGCCGCTTCTTATCAAGGCGTCTGTCTTGGTGTCCACCGCGCTGGTGGAATCGTCAAGAATAATTATTTTAGGCTTTTTGAGCAGCGCCCTTGCAATGCATAAACGCTGCTTCTGTCCGCCCGAAACGTTGGCACCGCCCTGCTCTATATAAGTGTCGTAACCGTCGGGGAAGCTTCTTATAAATTCGTCGGCGCAGGCTATAGATCGGAAGAGCGTCGTGTAGGGAAAGAGTGTGCACGGACGTGG
>CANDLP010000201.1 GCA_947385505.1 uncultured Clostridia bacterium | reverse complement strand
GCCCTGCTTCTTCTATCAGTTTCGGTTGAATCAACGGATATGTCCAATTTTCCACAAGCTGCTCCGTAATCAGAATTCTTTCAATTTCACTATGTAATTCATTTTCAAAAGACAGAATATTCGCAAAGTAAAGCATTCCATAAGTCTCATTACCCTCAAAATTATCCGGTGCAGTGACCGAATATACACAAATAGGTTTTATGCTGTATTCAAGCGCGCCCGTTTCTTCATATAACTCCCGTTTTGCAGTGTCTAAAATATGCTCGCCGTTTTCTCTGTGACCGCCTGGAACCTCGTATGTTTCTCGCTCCCTATGTTTACAAAGCACCCATTTATTGTCTGTTTTTGCAATAATGACGGCAAATTTTAATAATTTGTCATCAATTTCATCATAAAACTTTACTTCAAGCATTTATCATTCTCCTTCCAATTTCAGTTTTTCAATTTATTTCCAAATATTATAGCACCCATATATAGATTATTCTACTATAATTCTGCTCTGTGCGAAATAGCAGCTCCAATCTTCCCCGTCAACGGTCGGGATGAACGGGCTTCGCCTACCGTTGACAAGTGCGTCTGTCCCTGCTGTATGGCAGCCAAGAGAACGAAAGCAACGAGTGCTTTCGCCCTCACATGGTATGGTTTTCCTTATATCTGTCCATATTGTTTTATATCGCCATAGAAAAGGGGCACCAAAGCGTCGGAAACTACTGCTTTTTTGAGTGCTTTAATCTGTGAAAAAGTCAGTATTTGCAAGGCTTTTTACGGTTCAATACTTTTACCTTTAAAAATTCAAATACTATTGGTCAAAAGCCCACATGTAGGTGAAAATCATTCCATAATTATTCGCCTTGGCAAACTCCTCGAAAACCACCTGACGAAACCTCTTGATGGTTTCGGAATTAAATTCACCAAATATCTCAAGCACCGGCTCAACTGTCATATGATTATGAAACAACCTAAGCCCGGTTATTTTAGCCAGTTCCTGACCAACGGTCATTTTACCTACAGCAGCATTCCCAATCATAAATAATAATTTTATTTCTCTCTCCTATGATTTTCGTAATTTGTTTCTTCCTTATTTTTGTCATTATCAGGTGAGCAAACCGCAATAAACCCTTTATTTCAAAGGCTTTTAAAAGGCTTTAATATCACTCTGTAACGGGCGGCAACAGCCTATATTTTTAACAGGTTAATTGCAATTTTATTATTTTCCTTTAGAATGCTTTATTTCACTCATTAAAAGAGTAATTCCATATACTCCGCAAATCAAAAGAATTATATCTTCATAGGCATTAAAAAACAGAGATTTTATACCTGTCAATCCCCAAACTGTCAACAATGCAAGAAGTAATTTGTTTTTCCTCTTATAGCACGCATAAATAGTTATGCTTAAGCTAACGACAGGACAAGGCATGATATATGTTACCATTTTCGGAAATTTATTCCCTAAAAGCATGGAAATAAAAGGATAAAGCAAATAAAACGTCAGCAATATTACTTGTAATTTATTTGGTCTCTGAATTATGTCATTCTTGCTATGCCGGCTTTCATATAAAAACAATACTCCGCAGAGCAGATATAGCGGCGAAGCAAAATATTTTTGGATAGGCTCCGTGCCATATAGCGCAAAGAAAACGATACCGATAAATAAATTTGTAATTCCTAAAGCGAATTTTGCCGGCCACCCTATTTTTTTGACATATGATAGTATAATAGCTGCAATCATAAATATGAACAATATAATTTGAGCTATTTTTGTCTGTGCATTGTAGCATCCAATCACATTCCAAAATGCTTGTGCATCCATTTTATACCTCTATCACTTCCAATGTGCTGTCTCAATTATATCATGGCTAACTGCGGTACAATCTGAACTTGGTAAAATTGACGGAGTTTGTCTCCGGCAGCACTTAAGGTAAAATGAGTCTTTATATATCAATATTCCAAAGCTCTTTTCGGCGGCTCCGCTTATTGCCGCTCTTTTAATATAGATATTGCATTGCACAATGCCGCAAGCTTGTCCATATCCAGTTCTTCCGCCCGTGCGGCGGGTTTTGCTCCTATTGATATTAAAATCTCCGAAAGTTTTTCTTTGGGAATTTTCAGTTCAGCTGATAAAGGATTTATCAGCTGTTTTCTTCTTTGTGAAAAAATAGTTTTTACTATACGGAAAAACAGCTTTTCGTCCCGAACACGGTACTTATTTTCACGTACAATATCAAGCCGTATTACCGCGGAATCCACGTTGGGACTTGGAGCAAAGCTTCCCCGCGATACCCCGAACAGTTTTTTGGGCACACTGTAATAATTCACCGCTGCGGTTAAAGCTCCGCTTTCCCTGCTGCCTACTTTTGCGCATATACGGTCTGCCGCTTCCTTTTGCACCATAACCGTTATGGAGCTTATCGGCAGCCGCTCTTCCAGAAGCCTCATTATAACGGGTGAGGTTATATAATAAGGAAGATTGGCGCAAACCACCACTTCCTCGCCTTTAAACTTCTCCTCAAAAAGCTTTTTTAAATCAATTTCCGTTATATCCCCGAAAATCACCTCAACATTGTCAAGCCCCGCAAGAGTTTCCGCCAAAATAGGCTCCAAACCCCTGTCTATTTCAACTGCTGCGGTTTTCTTGGTTCTTATTGCAAGCTCTTTTGTAAGAACACCCACTCCGGTACCTATTTCAAGAGCGCATACATTTTTGTTGCATCCCCCCATTTCCGCTATTTTACGGCACACGGAAGGATTTATAAGAAAATTTTGCCCCAGCGATTTCGTAAAAGAAAAGCCGTGACGGGAAAAAAGATCTCTTATAACGCTTAAATCGGTGAGCTGCATATTTAAATATCCTTTCAGTTAAAGTCATTGCAGGTACCGGAGGCTATCTGAAAAGACGAAATTTATCGAACCATTTTAACTACATATTCAGATGTACCGTCAACAATCTCTCGTTCGTCTGACAACATAAACCCGTTTTGCAAATAAAACGAAATTGCGTTGCTGTTTTTTTCTAATACCCACAAGTAACCCGCGCCCTTTTTCTCCACCGCAAATTCCAATAAAGCCTTGCCGATACCTTGCCTTACAAAAAAAGTATCAACATATAATTCAGCCACTTGGTCATTCACTATGCGAATTAAACCCTTAACAAATTCATCGTCGTATACCCAATACGTATCCAGCAAATCTTTGCTCTCTGTAAGCTCCTTTGCCAGCGGGAGCACCTGCATTTCTCCGAAGGAAACCTTGTCGTTTTGATAAATAGGGCGATATGTCATTCTTTTTGTATAAATCAGTATTTCCGCAAGGCGGGAAATATCCCTGCTATCTGCGTGCCTGATATATTTAAATTTTATAACCATTCCTCCCTCATAAATACCGATTTATCATTTTGCTTGCGGTTAATAACGCATTTCACCTGAAATCGCAGCAGTCCATATGACCGTTTATAATCCCGATTGCTTGCAGATAAGCATAGATAATTGTCGAACCGACAAATTTCATACCGCGCTTTTTCAAATCCTTGGATATTTTATCCGACAGCGGCGATGTCGCTTGAATATCACAGCTTTCATAGACGACTTTTCCATCCGTGAAGCCCCAAATATAACTGTCAAAGGAACCGTGCTCTTTTTGAATTTCCAGAAAAACTTTGCTGTTTACGACTGCCGCTTTGATTTTCAGCCTATTACGAATAATTCCGGTATTCTGCAAGAGCTCGGCGAATTTGTCTTCGTCATAGCGGCAGATTTTTTGCGCATCAAAACAGTCAAATGCGGAACGAAACGCTTCGCGCTTATTCAGAACACATTCCCAAGACAATCCCGCCTGAAAGCATTCAAGAATGAGCATTTCAAACAAAACGCTGTCCGAATGCTGAGGAACGCCCCATTCCTCATCATGATACCGAATATAAGCAGGGTTATCCGGATTTACCCAAGTACACCGGTTGATTATTTTACCCATTTACAATTACCCCAGTCTTTTTTTCGCCATCATATAGTAAATACATATTTTATATCCGGCATATCCATACAAATTATCCAATCCCGTATACGTATATCCCAGATAGGCTTCCTTCATTCCCGCTTCTTTAAGATATCCCGTTCCCAGCGTAACAAGATTTGTAGCAATGCGCCGCCCCTGAAAAGAGCGTTTTACAACTGTACAGGCAACGCTGCCCAAGCCTTCCCCTTCCGTTTCTTTATTACAAATCAGTGCGCCGACTGTCTCTCCTTCAAAAACAGCTGTAAGAACTCTTTCACTGCCGCCGTCTTTGTACATCTCCTCGTTTTTATAATATTGCGTAAACTCTTCCTCAGCATCATCGCAGCATTCACATACCGAATCAATATCGGCGGCTTCCGCCCATCTGTAAGTGATTCCGTCTATTGTTTCACCTATTGTATGCTCATTATGCGTAAAATACTTCAAATCAAATCTCATATCGAAGCAATCGCAGTCCCATGAATGTTTGTATCCTCTTTTTGTAAAAAACTCGGCGGCGGAACTGTCAACATCGGAATATAAGTCTTCGTTTACCGTTTTAAAATATTTTTTGTTGGTGGGAACTCCCGGCATAAGATAATCGAAACCCGCGCCTATTACGATTTCATCGTAACCGTCTTTTTTTACAGTTTGTTCGGATAGCTCCAAAAGCCCGCTTCCCAATCCCTTATTCCGACATTTTTTATCCACGCAAAAAAGTATAACCGTATTTTCATTTATTACAGAAACGCCGATCAGTTTGCCGTTTTCGTCTCTCTTTTCAATTATTTTATTATTTTTATTTTTAAGGATATCGATAACTGTATACTCGTTGCGCACTATAAAAGGAAAGTTTTCTTTATAGAATTCATATAATTCTTGTATCATTTTTAAAATCCTTTATCTGTTTGAGATTATTATATACCATAACAAAAACAGCCATAATATAAATAAGGCTGTTCTTGTTATTTATTTTTCAAAAAAGGAGAACCGATTTAAAATATCAAATCTAACTTGTTGATTAAACAAGTTCAATATCCGATTCTTCAGTACTGATCTCAAAGCGTCCGACAAGGCTCTTAAGCAGCTGAGCCTGGCTGTTCAGTTCCTCTGACGCCGCTGCGCTTTCTTCTGCGGTAGCGGAGTTGTTCTGTACAACGGAAGAGATCTGATCTATTCCTATTGTTACCTGCTGAACC
>CANDLP010000200.1 GCA_947385505.1 uncultured Clostridia bacterium | reverse complement strand
TAATCATATACGGAAAAAGTGTGGTTGATGAAGCGCCGCCCCCATAAATGCTTAACAGTAAATAAAACATTTCTAAAATTAAAAAAATACTTTCTCCAAATTTTAACTTTGCAGCCACAATAACCGATGTAATTGATGAAACGGTATTTTTTCTATCAATACTCAGCAATGATGCGAGCGTAAAAAACACACCGTATCCGTACATCACGAACAGTCTTCCCCAATCACACATCGTCGCCATAGAAATTATAAGTCCGAATAAAGTAAGAGGTAATATAAAAACAACAACTTTTCCCAATTTATCTTTTTGTGTTCCAAAATATTCTTTAAACCACAATATTGCCATAATTATTAAAGGAATAAGCATTATTACCGATAGCGATGCCAAGGGAATTGTATTAGCGCGGCTAATTACATTCCAGCTATCTTGAATACCATAAGCAGGTGACGAAAAGAAATCTACTTTCATCGGGAAATCATAATTACTTAAAATATGTTCTGAATTTTTTAATGTATATGCAAAAGCATCTTCAAAAGTTTTTGCAGGCCTTAAAACAAAACTTACAAGAATAAAAAGCGCAACCGATATTACAGAATTTAAAACAAGGAACCCCATATTCTTTTTTGTTCGCTTTACATACCATTTTATAAGCATAAGTGCAAATAAAAACGGAAAAAGCATTGTAAGATACATTTCGTGTATCAGTATTGCTAATACGCTTATAATTGGGATTGCAATATAGCCTTTTTCGTTTATTATGAGAATGCATGAAATAATAAATGCTAACATTAAAAGCTGATCCAACCGAGCAAAAAAATGGAAACCAAAAAGCGATGAAAAAGCAAAAGGTGTACAAATAAAAAGGAAATATCCTTTCTCCAATTTGCTCCTAACCTCGGAATTCTTTTTACAGTACACAAAACACAGCCCCATTATCATTAACAGCGCATTAACAAAAATACCCCATGAAATATATCGTTCTATATTTAAATGTACGCCGAGCAGTTCGATAAGTGTGCCTAAAAGGCTTCTGCGCACAAAGCCAAGATTTTGGTAACTAAAAAAATATTGAGCACTTACGTGCATATTTATATTTGTTAAAGAACTGTAATTATATATAAGCACAGCCATAAACAGTATAACAGAAGCATAAACTGCCGGATACTGAGATATACCTATTTTAGGATTTACTATACATATACAAAATAGAATTGACAAAACAAATGTACAAAGAAATGTTATAAGCAAAGATAAATTCATTCCACTGTATGAATAGTATTTGTATACTAATTGTCCGTTTTCAATTATGTCTCCGTCCCTTAAAAGAGAGTATTGCGGATCATTTGATTCGCTCGTTCCCACAAGAAGCTTTAAATAGGTGTCATCGTCCATATTTACGGATTTTAACGTAATGACTGCATCTCCCGAATAAAACATATTTCCCGTGTGGATTATAAATATATCCCACTCACTATTTGTAAGTTTGTTAAGAGAAATAAAACCTTCTTTGATTTTGTCACCCATCTTCAAAGAATATTCCACACCTACGTCATTATCGATGTTATCGTAAAACGCAAGCGCACTTATCTCAATCTTTCTCGCATTATTCAAAAATAATTCCTGAGTTACAACTTGACTGTTATTAAACGAAAAAGTATAGTCCCCTTCGGCTCGTTCGGTATAAATATAATTTGTACTTTTCGACAAGCCGAAAATACATATCAATATTGATATTATTACTGATACAATAATATATTTACCATATTTTATTTTTTCAAGACATTTAAAATTCATATAATCAAGAGCCCTTTCTATTAAAATAACTCTCATTGTTCCGCACAGTCACAAGACAGTTTTCTGCAAATACTGCAATAATTTTATTATTTCATTTAAACTGTCCTGTTTTTAAAAATTGATTATACCTATCGCAAATAGAATTTGCTTCGCCAAAAGCGATCTGCTGACCCTTATGAAGCCACAGTGCTTTATTGCACATACGTTTTATCTGATCTATTGAATGAGATACCATTATGGTAGCCTTACCGTTTTTGATTATCTCGCGCATTTTCGACTCGCTTTTTTCACGAAACGCTCCGTCGCCAACCGACAAAACTTCGTCAAGTATCAGAATCTCTGGTTCAACCATGCTCGCGATAGAAAATGCAATGCGCGACTGCATTCCTGTGGAGAGTTGCTTGAACGGACGAAATTCATATTCCTCAAGCTCTGAGAACTTGAGTATATCAGGATATTTTTCGTCCATAAATTCCCTTGTGTATCCAAGCATTGCACCGCGAAGATATGCGTTTTCCCTAACATTCAGATCGCCGTCAAATCCGCTTGCAAGCTCCAGAAGCGCTGCAATTTTTCCGTTTACCGTCATACTTCCCTTTGACGGCTCCATGATTTTGGTTACAACCTTTAACAGTGTAGATTTACCGGCGCCGTTTGTTCCGATTATTCCCAGCATATCACCGTGTTCTATCGTAAAAGACACATCGTTCACCGCCAAAAATTCCTGCACGTTATAGTTTTTCGTCAGCTTTTTTAACAAAAATTCTTTAAGACCGATATTTCGCAGATCGCCTGTGATATATTTGACAGAAACATTTTTAGATTCGATAACAATATCTCCCATTTTATCCTCCGTCAAATATAATACAGAAATTTGTAGTTCTTTTTCTTATAGATCAGCATACCGACTATAAGCACAATAATCGCATATACCGCCGCCAGCAGGTGAAAGGAAAGCTGTGGAATCGTATTCTCTATCACTATTTTGCGGAAATATCGAATATATACATATATGGGATTAAGATAAAACAGATACTGAACCTCCTGCGAATAGGCGCTTATGCTGTAAAATATCGCGGAAAGGTACATCAGCAAAAGCGTGAAAATATCATAAAGATATTTGAAATCCCTGAACATAAGGTACAGTGCTGAAAGAATAAGCCCCATTCCCAGATTGAATATTATCAGGCAGCCGATAGGATAAAGCAGGAAAACATACTTCCATGTAACGGAAAGTCCCTCAATAATTACAAATACGAACATTACCAAAACGTTCAGCCCGAAATTTATCAGCGTAGCCACGTTTTTAGACAACAAAAACATATATTTAGGCACATTTACTTTAGAGAAGATACTTGCATTGTCCATAAGCGATGTCATGCCTGAAGACGTTGATTCCTTAAAAAAATTAAAAACAAGATTTCCGCAAAAGAGGTAAATTACATAATGTTCAATGCTGTTACCGAAAAATTGTGTAAACACCAGCGCCATTACGCCGAGACTCATCAATGGACCAAGAACGCTCCACAGCATTCCGAGAACGGTTCGCTTGTATTTCTTTTTAAAGTCGCGTTTTACCAGTTCCTCAAATAAAAAACGGTTTTTTTTGATTTTTTCAAGCATTCGTTTTCCCTTCATTACTAAGGGCTATCTGAAAAGTCACAATTAGCACAATTTCTACTAATTGCGGACGCTTTCTGCGTCAAAAATGCTCAGAATACCCCGGTATTCCTCCGGTTTTTTCTTGAAATTGCCACTTATTTAGCAAAATTGTACAAAACTGCTTTGTTTTCAGATACGCCCTAAGAAATTCAAAATTTCTTCAAATGCCGGTTCCGGTTTAATTCACATATTTTATACTGTTTTCGCTTAAAAAATAGATATTGTCTATATTTAATACTAATAACCATTTAAAAAACAGATAAACTATTTTTTAAATGCCGTGCCGCAAAAGCGGCATGGTGAGGGAGCAAAGCTCCCTCAGTTATTGTATTGAACTTAAATAACCACCGCCTGCGGCGGTACTTCGGCTTCGCCGAAGTATTTGAATTGTGGATTTTATCCACAATTCAAATGGTTATTAGTATAAACAGAAATTAGTATTACTTCATTATAACTGCCGTACCAGTATTGTCCGGCAAAACACAGTATGAAATTTCGTTTTCTTTCGTATATTCCCGAACCGCCTCAATAACACCTCGAAAATATTTCGATCTATAATCATGTACAAAAATACAACCGCCCTTTGCCATACGGGGATAAAAGTATTCAAGCCCTGCTTTAATTGGATTATACAGGTCGCAATCTACACTGACAAAACAATATTGTTCGTTCTCTAATCCATGCGTTGTGTCAGGAAAATAGCCCTGATGAATAACGCATTGCTTTGGATACGGCATTTGTTTTAAAAGCGCTGTGATGTCTATTCCCGCATACGCGTCTTGTTTTATTTTTGTATAACCGCGCTCAATATCTATGACTATATCTTTATGTGGAAAGCTGTCAAAAGTATCAAACAAATGCAGTATTTTATCCGGAAAAACAGCATTTATCACTCTTGCAAAATTCCCCCTTGCCACTCCGAGTTCAGCGACAGAACCACTAACTTGACGCTCTTTAATTTCATCAGAAATAAGTGACAGTGCACTTGTTCTAATGATGTCGGCTGTATCGTATACTATGGACGGAGGTTTATCCGCAACAGATGTGAGGTGCATTGAAAGAGCCATACCGCGTTCTCCGAAATATCTGTTTATAGGAATAAAGCGCTTGTCAAATTCCTCATCAGATCTGCAAGATGCAGCCGCATTAAGGTCGAATCGCGACATTTCCGTCCAAAGATTTTCCATTTCATTGCGTAACGCGTTCAGCGTATCGATAAGAGATTTGTTGTATATCTCAGCGTTTTTGAGACGCTCGGAGTCTGCTTTCAAAAATTGCCGCTTTATTTCCTCTGATATGCGTATGATTTCATCGCGGTCATTTTCAAGCGCTATAAGCCTATCTGTCCACAAATCCCGATTGTCGATTTCGTTTACTTTATCTTCCATGTGTTTTTGTGTTTGTTTAAATTTGTCGACATCCAATTCGTTTGCAGTTATTCTATCTTTCTGGATTTTGATTTGTGATTTCAACTCGTCAATAATGATGTCACGTTCTGCAAGATCTGCATTTAAATTTTGCATTAATTCAAGTTGAGTTTGTATTGTATTACTGAGTTTGTCTATTTCACACTTCAATATATCACTATGGGTTATCTTATCAATTAGTTTGCGAGACATTGTTAAAAACCTCCCTCGCGGTAAACGTTAATATCGGGTTTGGAATACTCACTTATAAATAACAATTGCAGGTAAGATCGGAAGAGCGTCGTGTAGGGAAAGAGTGTGCACGGACGTGTGGGGG
>CANDLP010000199.1 GCA_947385505.1 uncultured Clostridia bacterium | reverse complement strand
GAGATGACGCTCCGTGACTGGAGTTCAGACGTGTGCTCTTCCGATCTGGGGCAGCGCTTCAATACTGCGGTAAGAGTTAAAAGTGGGATCCTCAAAGGGTATGGCTATGATCTTTTCGTCGTTTTTGCCGTTGTCAACCATGGTTATTACGCCGATAGGGTAGCATCTGACAAGTACCATGGGATGTATCGGCTCGTTGCACAGCACCAGCACGTCCAACGGATCCCCGTCGTCGGCAAGGGTCTTTGGTATAAAGCCGTAGTTGGCGGGATAATGGGTGGAAGTGTATAAAATTCGGTCAAGTATAAGTATTCCGCTTTCCTTGTCCAATTCGTACTTGTTCTTGCTGCCCTTGGATATTTCTATAATTGAAAGAAAATCCTGAGGGGTAATACGGTCGGGGTTGATGTCGTGCCATACGTTCATTTTTTTGATTGTCCTTTCTGATTAGCTTATGTGCTTATTTATGCGTTTACGCTTCCTTTTACTTTTATGATGCTGTAAATCAATTTTAATATACTTTGCCGAAATAGTCCGACAGTCGTTATCGGATACGGGAAACTCTCAATAAATCGAAAGTTACATAATTTTAATATCGTTTTTTTTCTTTTGTATTTCTTTATAAAACTCTTCTTTCTTTAGTAATGAAATCAATACAATTTTCCCGCTGCCATAACGGATTTTAATTCTATCGAGCGATGCCGCCAAAGATGCAGAAGGATCTCTGACTGTCTTGATTTCTCTAATATCGCTATATTGGATACTTAACCTTATAAACCCAAAAACAATAAGCAAGCTGTTACTGTTCAGCTCTGCAAAATTACAGAACACTGAGGAAAAGCAAAATATCTCTATTAAAGCAAACATCGCCGATGAAAAAACTAACACAAAAACTTCATCATCTATAACAGCCAACGCAATAATCGGGATAAGAATCGCCGCGGCAAATATCATAATGCCGTAAAACCATTTAGATACTTTCCCTTTAAACCTCATAAATTACCTCCGTAAAATTTCGATTTAATGTTATAATTATATTACGGTCAACTATACTTAAATCTAAGATCATTGATATCGCCAGAATCGAAATTCAGCGGTACAAACGGTAAAAGGGATTATTTGCATAATTTCTTGAAAATATTATACTACATTGAGGAGCATATGTCAATTAAATTTTTTTACATTAACGCTCACTTTATCATATTAGCCATTTCGTAAAACTGATTATAAATCCCCTTCTTTTCCATAAGCTCATCATGGGTGCCCTCTTCCTCGATCCCCCTGTCGGTAAGCACCAAGATTCTGTCCGAGTTTTTGATACTGGACAGCCTGTGTGCTATTGTGAGCGTGGTGCGCCCCTCCGATAGACGGGAAAGCGAGCGGGCTACGGCGAACTCGCTCTCGTTGTCCAACGCCGAAGTTGCCTCGTCAAGAATAATTATGGGCGGATTTTTCAGAAACACTCTTGCGATACTTATCCTTTGTTTTTGTCCTCCCGAAAGCTTAACGCCCCGCTCTCCCACATATGTATGATATCCGTCCTTAAGGGAGGAAATGAAGTCGTGAGCGCCCGCCCGCTTTGCCGCTTCAATAACATCTTCCTCGGAAGCGCCGGGTCTGCCGTAAACTATGTTTTCGTAAATTGTTCCCGAAAACAGATAGACGTCCTGCTGCACTATTCCTATACAGCTTCTTAAACTTTTAAGCGTAAAATGCTTTATATCTTCGCCGTCTAAGGTAATTCGGCCGTCGGTCACGTCGTAAAATCTCGGTATAAGATTGCATAATGTGGTTTTTCCTCCCCCCGAAGGTCCCACTATCGCAACCTTTTCTCCGTGCTTAATATTAAGATTCAGCCCTTTGAACACCCTATTGTGATCGTCGGGATACTCAAAGCTTACGTTTTCAAATGTAATGTCCCCCCTTGGCGAATCCAGTTCTTTTGCGTCGGGTTCGTCAAATATTTCTATATCCGCGTCCACTATTTCAAGAAAACGCTCGATGCCCGTCATACCGTTCTGAAACTGTTCGGCAAATTCGATAATACGGCGAATGGTGGAAATAAGAGTGGTAACGTAAAGCATATACGCCACCAGATCGCCGGGCGCGATAATTCCCTTTATCATAAATATTCCCCCCACCGTCAGCACAAGCACATACATAAGACCGTCGAACACCTTTACCGAAGTGTGGAACATCGCCATATACTTATAAGATTCTTTTTTTATGTCCAAAAATCTTCCGTTGTCCGCCTCGAACTTGTCCTTTTCTATTTCCTCGTTGGTAAAAGCCTTGACTACCTTGTGCCCTAAAAGGCTGTCCTCAACACGGGCGTTCAGCTCCCCTATCTGGTGTCTGCGCTTTCTGAACGCGCCGCGCATTTTAAAGTTAAGCTTCATACAAACTATCGTCATTACAGGCACGCACAGAAAAATAAGCAAAGTAAGCATAACATTGATCTGAGCCAATACGATAAATGAAATCACCGTTTTTATTGCGGCAATAAAGAATTCCTCGGGACAGTGATGAGCAAATTCCGTTACGTCGAACAAGTCGCTTGAAATACGGCCCATTATCTGCCCCACTTTGGTATTGTTGTAATAGGTATCCGAAAGCTTCTGCAAATGGTCATAAGCGTCCCTTCGCATATCCGTCTCGATTTTTGCACCCATAACGTGTCCCATATTAGCCATATAGTAGCCCGCTATACAGTCTATTACCCTTAAACCCAGATAAAGCAGCCCCAGCTTTACTACGGTATTAACCGACAGCGCCGCCAGATCCCGCAGCCCTTCATTTGTGATATACCGCATAATAAGCGGCAATACCAGCTCGCATACCGTGGTAAGCGAAGCGCAGAACAGATCAAGACACAGCGTTTTTCGGTATTTTTTAAAGTAAGGGGCAAATCTTCGGAAAAGCTCCTTTGAGGCGTACCCTTTTTGTTCCATATATGTATGTTCCTTTCCGTCTTTTTTTCGCCAAAAATTCGATTTCCCCCGTCATGCTGACAGGGGAGACCGAATTTATTATTCTTTTATACAGTAATGCCCGCCGGGCTTTGACACTATAAGACCCTCTATTTCCATATCTATAAGATAAAGCGAAACGTCCTCCGGAGAAATGCCGCAGCCGTCGGTTATTTCTTCAAGCTGTCTTATACCGTTTTCATAAAGGAAATCGTATATTCTTTTTATTTCAGGTTCCCGAAGGGAAAAATCAAATCGTTCCGCCGTTTTTTCTCCGGAAGTTTTATGATCGGATTTGTTTTTTTCTGCGCTTCCGTCACGGAATACAAAGGGTTTGTCGTAGGAAATTTTGAATTTTTCGTTCAGCGCCTCTAACTGATCCGTAAAGTCGTTAAAATAATAATTTACTACGTCAAGATAGTTGAAAAGAGGTATCGCGCCGTCTCGAAGAAGCCCTACAACGCCGCAGTAGTTGGCGTCAAACAGATCGGCGGGAGGTATGCAGAACAAATCTCTGCCCTGATTTATGGCGTGATCGGCGGTGATTAAGGCTCCGCTTTTCATTCCCGCCTGAAAGATTATTGTTCCTACACCCAAGCCCGATATTATCCTGTTTCTTGCGCTGAAATATCTGCGCGACGGAAGCTCCGTGGGGAGCAGCTCGCTTATGCAGGCGCCGCCCATACGGTATATTTCCTCTCTAAACGCGGCGGTTCCGCGCGGATAATCCACCGTCATACCGCAGGCGAGAACTCCTGCCGTTTTTCCGCCGGCGTCCACCGCCGCTTTATGAACGGTATGATCAACTCCCGTCGCCATTCCGCTTATCATCACTACGCCTAAGCGTGCAAGGTCGGAGGAGGTGCGCTTGGTGACTTTGGCAGTATATTCGGTCATATCCCTTGTGCCTACCGCGGAAATACAGATTTCTTTGTTAAGACAGGAAATATCGCCCTTGTAAAACAGCAGGATAGGTGGATTATAGATATTCTGAAGACTTTTCGGATAATTTTCGTCGGAAACGGTGACAATTTTTATACCGTCCCTCTCGCACAAATCAAGTATCTTTTGCGAATTTTCAAGTGAAGCGCCGTTTACGCGCCTCATCTCGGCGGGGGAAAGAAATTTTTTCCCTTCGCCGCTGTAAATCTCTTCGTAAACCGCTTTAGGAGAACCGTAACGTCTGATAAGCTCGCGGGACTTCGGATTAGCGGCTCCCATAAGCTGCAGCAGCCATAAATAATATTCGGTCATATTTTTTTATATCTCCTTATATTTTTAAGAACCGTTCCTATGCGGACAGGCTCAAAGTAACAGCTTTAATGGACAAAATCAGTTTGCCGCTTTATTATCCTCCTGCCTTATCTGGACGCGGCGTATTTTTCCGCTTATCGTTTTGGGGAGCTCGTCCACAAATTCCACAATACGCGGGTATTTATACGGAGCGGTATTTTTCTTTACATGAGTCTGAAGCTCTTTTTTAAGCTCTTCGGAAGCGGTATAGCCCTTTGTCAGAACCACCGTTGCTTTTACCACCTGTCCTCTTACGGGATCGGGAGCGGCTGTTATGGCGCATTCCAATACCGCCGGGTGGGTTATAAGAACGCTTTCTATCTCAAAAGGCCCTATGCGGTAGCCGCTTGACTTGATAACGTCGTCATTGCGCCCCACATACCAGAAGTAACCGTCCTCGTCCTTCCACGCCGTATCTCCGGTATGGTAAACTCCGTCGCTCCACGCTTCGTCGGTAAGCTCCTTGTTTTTGTAGTAGCAGCAGAATAAACCGTCTTTTCCCCGCTCCGCTCTTACAACTATCTCTCCTACCTCGCCTGCGGGAAGCGAGTTGTTGTTTTCGTCAACTATATCCACATTATAAAGAGGCGTAGGCTTGCCCATTGAACCGGGACGGGGAGTCATTCCCTTAAGATTGGCAAGCAGCGCGGTGGATTCGGTCTGACCGAATGCTTCCATAAGCTTTAAGCCCGTAAATTCCAGCCACTTATTAAATACCTCCGGGTTTAACGCTTCTCCCGCAATTGTGGAGTATTTAAGGCTGCTCAGATCGTAGTCCTTAAGCCCCTCCTTTATAAAAAAGCGGAACATTGTTGGAGGTGCGCAGAAGGAAGTGATTTTGTAATCCTGCATTATTTTAAGCATATCGGCAGGTACAAACTTGTCAAAATCGTATACCATAATACAGCTTCCCAGAGACATCTGCCCGTAAAGCTTTCCCCATGCGGCTTTCCC
>CANDLP010000198.1 GCA_947385505.1 uncultured Clostridia bacterium | reverse complement strand
AGATGACGCTCCGTGACTGGAGTTCAGACGTGTGCTCTTCCGATCTTATTTCAGGGAAGTATGGGATATAATGAATATGCCGGCAAAATTAAGTGATTTAAATATAATTTTAATCGGAGGAAAATATATGTTTAATCAAATTGACTTTGGAAAAAGAGTTAAAGCGTTTCGGCTGAAAAAGAATTATTCTCAAAAGGAGCTTGCCTTGAGAATAGGCGTTTCTGAGCAGGCGGTGTCGAAGTGGGAAAACGGCGAGTGCCTCCCCGACGTATATAATTTAAAGCTGCTGGCGCAAATCCTTCACATTTCCGTAGACAGCCTTCTGGATACCGAAATGCGAAACAGGGAAAAGGCTGTTGAGATAATTACGATAGGCGGAGCACGCTTTGAAATAGTCGAAAAACCTGAAACCGTATTTGCCGGAAAAATTATATACGCAAAGGATTATGAGAATGAGGACAGCTTCTATTCGGCAACAGATTCGGTGCCGGAAGATGAAAAAAAGGAGGCTTTCGATAAATTGAAGGGCGGCGTGCTTCCCATCTATGACATAACTTTAAGCGTAAATTTCTGGCTCAGTGTTGACCGGCGGGCATACGGATTTGTAAGAGAGGTAATGACGGAAGATCAGCCCGACGGCGTAGATGTCTACAAAATGCCTGCCTCGTTATTTATAAGGGCTTATACGGACAAAGCCACGTCACAGCTGATTTGCAGGGAACAATGTGAAATATGGGAGCTATTCTCATATATAAGAGATTACTTTATGCCTGCATACGGATTTAAAATGGCTGAGAACGGAGCACAGGAAATGGAAGTTTTTGATACGCTTGAGCATAAGTCGGGATATGCTTATATGCCTGTTGAAAGAAAATAATCAATAAATAATAAAGCCGTGAACTTGTTATAAACGAGTTCACGGCTTTTAAATAATGCGCAAATGCGCACGGTTTCTGATATATTTGTGTTAATACTAAATCAATCGCCCGAAGAAACGATACCCCGCTGTGCGTCAATAGTAACGGTAGTCCCGCTTTTCAATATAGCGGTAGCGTTTTCCGCGCCTACGATAACGGGAATATCCAGCGAAAGACCCACAACCGCCGCATGGCTGTCCGTTCCGTCTTTTTCGGTAATTATTCCGCTTGCGGCGCGAAGTATCCTCATTATACTGTTGTCCGTTTCGGGAATAACCAAAATCTCTCCGTTGGCAAAATTTCTTACGGCTTCTTCGCCTGTTCTTGCGACGCAAAGAGGTGCGGTTGCGGTTTTGTCGGTTATTCCGTGCCCCATTACCAGAACGTCACCCACCACATGCACCTTCATAAGGTTAGTGGTACCGCTTATTCCCAAAGGCACGCCCGCCGTTATAACTACAAGATCGCCGTTTTCAAGATACCCCGCTTTTACCGCACATTCCACCGCGTGGTTAAACAGATCGTCAGTGGTTTCCATAATCCTGCTCATCAAAGGCACTACGCCCCAGCTAAGACTGAGCTGGCGCCATGTGCGCTCGCTTGGAGTACAGCTTAAAATAGGACGGTTGGGGCGGTATTTGGACAGCAGCTTGGCGGTTCCGCCTGTGGTGGTAACGGTAAGGATAGCCTTTGCGTTAAGGTCGAGAGCGGTAGTTACCGCGGCGTGGCTTATGGCGTTGGTGACGTTTTCCGCACTGTCCACCTCTCTCGCTCTGAAGCGTTTGGAATAGTTTATATTGTTTTCGGTATTTTCCGCTATGAGGGCCATTGTTTTTACCGCATCCACAGGATACATACCGGCGGCGGTCTCGCCCGAAAGCATTATTGCGCTGGTGCCGTCATATATGGCGTTGGCAACGTCGGTGGTTTCCGCTCTGGTGGGCCGCGGATTCTTGATCATGCTTTCAAGCATTTGGGTGGCGGTAATAACCTGCTTGCCTGCATTATATCCTCTTTCGATAAGCATTTTTTGAAGCTGAGGTATTTGTTCAAAGGGAATTTCCACGCCCATATCGCCTCTTGCCACCATTATTCCGTCGGCTACTCTTAAAATATCGTCAATATTGTCAACACCCTCTTGATTTTCTATTTTGGCGATAATTTTTATATCCTTTCCGCCGTTTTCTTCAAGTATTTTTCTGACTTCAAGAATATCCGCGTCGCAGCTTACAAAGCTTGCGGCGATAAAGTCGAATCCGGTCTTAGCGCCAAAAATAATGTCACTTTTGTCCCTTTCGCTTACATAAGGCATCGACAGCTTGGCGCCAGGGAAGTTGCAGGACTTGTTGTTGCTTATAATTCCGCCGTGGATCACAAGGCACTTTATATCGTCGCCGTCCGGCATTGAATCAATTTCCGTGACCTTCATTTCAATAAGACCATCGTCTGCTAAAATACGCGTTCCTATGTCTATATCCTTGGCTAAATTCTTATAGGTAATCGACACTTGTTCGGAATCGCCCTCCACTTCTCTTGTGGTAAGGGTAAAGATCGCGCCTTCTTTTAGTTCGGCTTTTCCGTCCTTAAACAGCTTTACGCGGACTTCGGGGCCTTTTGTGTCAAGAAGAGACGCGACAGGAAGACCAAGCTCCTCGCGTATGCGCTTTACCTGCTGAAAAATCTTTAGGTGGCTCTCATGATCGCCGTGTGAGAAGTTCTGACGCGCCACATTCATACCTGCCTTCATAAGTTCCCGCAAAACCTCGTCATTCGCGGTAGAAGGACCCATTGTACATACTATTTTTGTTTTTCTCATTTTTGTCATATTTCCTTTCTTTATAAAATACCCGTTTATCTATGATTATATTGTTTTTTCCTTCCGTTGTCAATAAACACGTATAAAAAAATTACAAAAATGTCATAAAAAAACAATATATTTTCCCTTGACAAAATACTTTGATTTGGCTATACTTAATTGTATAATACATCACAATTCAGACAAAGTATTGTTAATGATATATAAATTTACGTAAGTTTAAAGGCGGATATTGTAAAAAAATACGAATTTTATAAAAAATGTAACTTTTTGGGCATCTATTTCGTTTATTTATTGCTCCCGCAATTAAATTTTTAGGATTTAATTTACGGAGCAATAATATAAGGAAAAAAGGAAAGGAAAAAGACATAAAAATGGACGGGATCCCTTCAGTCAGCGTTATTGTTCCCATATATAAGGTGGAGAAATATATCGGACGCTGTCTTGATTCGATAAAAGCACAGACGTTTCAAAACTACGAAGTAATAATGATAAATGACGGCACTCCGGATAATTCGGCAAAAATAGCCGAAGAATACACTGTCGATCCTCGTTTTAGGCTTTTTCACCAAAAAAACAGCGGAGTCGGAAGCGTAAGAAACAGGGCTATCGGTTTGGCTCAGGGAGAGTATTTGGTCTTTGTAGACAGCGACGACAGTATACTGCCGGATCACATTGAAAATTTGTACAAAGCCGCATATGAGAACAATGCGGATATAGTTTGCTGCGGATATTGCTGCTGCGACGAGGAAGGCAAGCACTTCAGAACAAGCAAAATAATGAAGCATAATGGAATTTATTACGCCGAAGCGCTGTACGGGAATATTATAAGAGATATTTCTATCAGACGCTACCTTTGGAATAAGCTGTTTAAAAAAAGTCTTTTCGTTGACTACGATCTTTATTTTCCCAATATGCTTTTTGAAGACACCTGTATGTTGCCAAAGCTTTTTTATCATGCGAAAAAAGCAGCGGTTATAAATAGCAAAACTTATGTGTATACTCACAGGAAAAGCGGTATTACAGGCTTTAACGATAAACGCTGCATAGGAAATTACCTTAGAGCAAACGAAGAGGTGGAGCGTTACTTTGCGGATACTCCCGAAGGAGAGATTTATAATAAACATATGCTCTACCAGCGGATAAAGACCGCTTTGGTAACATACTGCTGGCTTGTAATACAAATATTCAAGCTGAGGGACGCCGAAAGCTTTAAAGAGAATTTTTCTAAAATAAACAGATACCTTATCGCACCTATGCCCCATACTGCCGGCGCCGCGCAGGACCAAGCTTATGAAGAAAGGCGGGGAAGCGGAAAGACGCTGTTAAAATTTAATAAGTAACAATTGTTTTATACCACTCCCTTTTTGACCTGACGTAATACCCACAGACAAAAAAGGGATCGCCCCACAGTTTAAAAGGGGATTATAGCAATCCAAAAAAAATAATAAATAGCGGCGAAGCCGCACCTGTCTTTTTCGCTTCCTTTTTGGACACCAAAAAGGAAGTGGGGTCCGGGGCAAAGCCCCGAATACCAAAACGTAATAATTTAATAATAGGCTTTTTATAATCAAATGTTTATTTTTTAATTGGATTGCTATAGTATAAATTGCTTTGTTTTCGGATACGCCCTAATAATATAAAAGATGATTTCCGTTGATTTTCCCGCAAAAGCGGAGGATCGGCGGTTTTTTACAGAGAGGACGGAAAAAATGGAACATATTCTGATTGTTGACGACGATTTATATATAGGGAATATGGTTGAAGAGGTTCTGACAAAAGAAGGGTATAAAGTAAGCCGAGCTTATTCGGGCACCGAAGCGGTGCTTGCGCTCTCCGAAACGGCTCCCGATCTCGTGCTGCTTGACCTTATGCTTCCGGGACTGTCGGGCGAGGAGGTTTTGCCTAAAATAAAGGACGTTCCTGTTATAGTGGTAAGCGCAAAGGCGGATACGGAAAATAAGGTGGATATGCTTCTCGGCGGCGCGGCGGATTATATCACAAAGCCGTTTGATATAAAGGAGCTTACGGCAAGGATAAAGGTACAGCTCCGTAAACCATCCGTAAGATCATCTGACGGACTTACATACGACGATATAACTCTTTATACCGATTCTCATACGGTTAAGGTGAACGACAGCGAGGTTAAGCTTACACGAACCGAATACGCGGTTTTAAAGCTGCTTATGCTTAATCCCAGCAAGGTAATGGCAAAATCCGTTCTTCTGGATAAAATAAGCAGGGACACTCCGGATTGTACAGAAACTTCGCTTAAAATACATATAAGCAATTTAAGGAAAAAGCTTAGGGAAATAAGCGAAAAAGATTACATCGAATCAGTATGGGGAATAGGATTTAAGATGAAGTGACATTTTTTACATTATTTAAAAAAGGACCGTGCTCCCGCCATAAGCGAGGTTACGGTCCTTTTTAATTTTAATACTAATAACCATTTAAAAAATAGATAAACTATTTTTTAAATGCCATGCCGC
>CANDLP010000197.1 GCA_947385505.1 uncultured Clostridia bacterium | reverse complement strand
GGCATGGCATTTAAAAAACAGTTTATCTGTTTTTTAAATGGTTATTAGTATTAATGCAAAAAGGCTATGATTTCCTTTTTAATCGGATATCACAGCCTTTTATTTTTTATTAAAAGCAACCCCATCTGTAAGCCGAGTTCTGTCGCGCACGAACATTTATCTACCTCTTTGGTCGCCCAAAGAGTCAAGCCGCCTATTTAGAAGCGCGCCGAGCAGACGCGTTGTTCTTCTTACCAATTCAGCGTTGCATCGGGTAGGGTTTACAGGGAATTACGGTCTCCCGCATTCCGGTGAGCTCTTACCTCGCCTTTCCACCCTTGCCGCTTTCGCGGCGGTATATCTCTGTTGCACTTGCCCTAAGGTCGCCCTCGGCTGCCGTTAGCAGCTACCCCGCTCTGTGATGCTCGGACTTTCCTCACGGATTTCTCCCCGCGTTCGCACAATGAAGTTGCATTATAATTCCGTCTTAAAGTACGAATTTTATATTATGCCTTATGCCTTGCCTACCGAACCGAAAAGCTCCATTTTTTCCTTAACGGTTGCTTTTATGGCTTCCGCGCCGGGAGCAAGCAGCTTGCGGGGGTCAAATCCCTTCCCTTCCAGATCCTTTCCTGCTTCGATGTATTTTCTTGTGGCTTCTGCAAAAGAAAGCTGACACTCGGTGTTAACGTTGATCTTAGCCACGCCCAGTGAAATCGCCTTTTTAATCATATCTTCGGGGATGCCGGTTCCGCCGTGAAGCACAAGAGGCATATCTCCCGTCTTTTCCTTTACCGCGGCCAAAGTATCAAAGCTTAAACCCGCCCAGTTGGCAGGGTATTTTCCGTGAATGTTGCCTATGCCGGCCGCCAGCATTGTAACGCCAAGATCCGCGATCTGCTTGCACTCGTTAGGATCGGCACACTCGCCCATACCTACGACTCCGTCCTCTTCGCCGCCGATAGAGCCTACCTCCGCTTCAATGGAAAGACCTTTTTCATTGCAAATTTTTACCAGCTCGGTAGTCTTTTCAATATTTTCGGCTATAGGGTAATGAGAGCCGTCGAACATAACGGAAGAAAATCCTGCTTCTATGCACTTCTTAGCGCCCTCATAAGAACCGTGATCCAGATGGAGAGCTACCGGAACGGTAATATTAAGCTCTTCCAGCATACCCTTTACCATACCCACAACTGTTTTATAACCGCACATATACTTTCCAGCGCCCTCGGAAACGCCGAGAATAACGGGAGATTTAAGTTCCTCAGCGGTAAGCAGCACGGATTTGGTCCATTCAAGGTTATTGATATTGAACTGTCCCACCGCGTACTTTCCGTCGCGGGCTTTATTGAGCATATCTTTTGCCGAAACTAACATATTTATCTTTCCTTTCCGCTTTTTCCGGGAAGAGGAAAAAGCATAAAAAATTTTCTTCTTTATATTGTAACATATTTTCTGAAAAAACGCAACATTTATTTTTTGTTTTCGCTTTTTAATAGATAATGAACACACAAAATGAAAACAAAAAACTTGATTTTTCACATTCAATATGCTATACTATTAAAGTGTATCAAACATCAGTGAACAAGCAGTTTGCCGAGTTAAACGCAGTACTTCGCTTCAATAACCGCACAATGCTCCCAAAAAGGAAACAATAAGTATAATAACTTTAAAAACAAGTTTTTTTAACCATTTGCGTTCACTCTTCGGCAAAACATTTCCTTAAGAGGAAAGGAACAGTCATAAAAATGAACAGCTTTGATTTTTCCGCAAGAAAGCGTATAGTTATAAAAGTAGGAACCTCCACCCTTACCCACAAAACAGGCAATATCAACGTTCGCCGCGTTAAAAAGATGGTGGAGGTATTAAGCGACCTTAAAAATGCGGGTCACGACATAATTCTCGTTTCATCAGGCGCGGTGGGAGTAGGCGTCGGCAGCATAGGACTTCAGACAAGACCCTCCGATATGCCCACAAAGCAGGCCTGCGCCGCCGTAGGACAAAGCAGGCTTATGAGCTTTTACCAATCCGAATTTTCCCGGTTTAACCACACGGTAGCTCAGATTTTAGCCACCCGCGACGTTTTCAGCAATAAAATACGCCGCGAAAATATCTTTAACACAATGCACACTCTTTTGTCAATGGGAATAATTCCTATAATAAACGCCAATGACAGCGTTTCCATTGAACAGCTGGACTTTGACGAAAACGACACGCTTTCCGCACTGAGCGCCGAGGTGTGCGGCGCAGACCTTTTGGTAATCCTTACCGACGTGGAAGGATTGTATGACAGAAATCCGTCAGAACCGGAAGCGAAGCTTATTCCGACAGTACATAAAGTTACCGACGAAATGATCGCCGCGGCGGGAGAAAAAGGAAGCGAGCTTGCCAGCGGCGGAATGCTCACTAAAATAGAAGCGGCGGTGATCGCGGGAGAAGCGGGAATACCAACGGTTATTATAAAAGGCGACGATCCGGAATATCTTTATGAACTGTTTGAAAACAGGGCGGTTTGTACCCTGTTTGATTTGAAATAATTTGCTGAAAAGGATAAATAAAATGACTTACCTGGAGAATTTAGGGATTGAGGCAAAAAAGGCTGAAGCTGCCATCAGAGGTATTTCGCAAAACGCAAAGAACCGCGCTCTTTCCGCCATTGCCGACGGGCTTATCGAAAATGCCCGGTTGATAATCGAGGATAACCAAAAGGACCTGGAAAACGCAAAGGTCAACAATATGCCCGAAGCCATGCGGGACAGGCTTAAACTTGATATCAAGCGAATTGAGGATATGGCGGAGGGGGTAAGGAAAATAGCCGGACTCCCCGATCCCGTAGGAAGGGTATTGGGCGGAAGGGAGCTTCCAAACGGACTTAAAATAGTAAAAAAAGCCGTGCCGCTTGGAATAGTCGGAATAATTTTTGAATCAAGACCCAATGTTACAGTAGACGCGGCGGCGCTGTGCCTTAAATCCGGCAATGTTTCCGTCTTAAGAGGGGGCAGCGACGCCATAAACAGCAACAAGCGGCTGGTTTCCGTAATGCGCCATGCTTTAAGCTCCGCGGGAATTGCCGAAAACGCGGTCTCCCTTGTGGAGGACACCTCACGTGAATGCGTAAACGAGCTTATGAAGCTGAACCGATATATTGACGTGCTTATACCGAGAGGCGGTCACGGGCTTATACAAAGCGTTATCAACAATTCCACTATTCCCGTAATACAAACGGGCGAGGGCAACTGCTCCGTATATGTGGACAAATCGGCAGACATACAAATGGCGGTGAATATTGCTGACAACGGCAAGACCCAGCGCCCCTCCGTATGCAACGCCATTGAAAATTTACTGGTGCACGAGGATATAGCGGAAGAGTTTTTAAAGGCGCTTGACGAAAGGTGGAATGGAAACGTCAGGATATACGCCGACAAAATTGCCTCCAAATATATAAAAACCGAAAGAGAAGCCGACGAGGAGGACTATAAAACCGAATTTCTCGATTACGCAATAGCGATAAAAACGGTAAAAAATGTTTCCGAAGCCATAGACTTTATTAACACATACGGCACCAAGCACAGCGAGTGCATTATAACTAACGATCTTAAAAACGCCGAACTTTTTAAACAGGCGGTAGACGCTGCCGCGGTATACGTTAACGCTTCAACGCGCTTTACCGACGGAGGCGAATTCGGATTCGGGGCGGAAATAGGAATAAGCACCCAGAAGCTGCACGCCAGAGGTCCTATGGGACTTGAGGAAATGACCACTTATAAATACCTTATTGACGGCAGCGGACAGATAAGATAAGAAAGAAAAGGCAAAACGGAGAAATAAATGAAAAAAGCAGTAAATCACAAGGATACAAAAGATATAAGGAACGGCAAAATACTCGAGTCCCTTCAAGGCAGTGTTGACGATCTTGAGCAGGAGGACAGCCTCGGCAACAGGCCGGAAGAAAATGATTTTTTTGACCCCTCCGCTCCTATGATGAAAAACAGGAAGATATTTTTCGCAATCGGACTGATTATACTGGTACTGTCTGCGGTGGGATTGGTAAGCACCGTCGGGTTTGCCGTTTCAACAGTTCGGGATATAGCTAACCAGACTGCGCTTAAAAATGAATTCGCCGGTTTTATTTACCCTGCGGTTATAACAGACAGCCCCGCCTTTGACAAAGCCGAAAACGCTCCCACATCGGTAGTTATAAACGCCGCGATCTGGAGGATAATCCTCAACGGAAACACCGAAAAGTATGAAAATGACGGAAGCTATATGACTATTTCCGAAATAGACGTGGAAAGCTCGGCGGTTTCGCTGTTCGGCTTCGGCGTGGTAATACAGCACCAATCGGTGGGCAGCGGCAGCAATATGTTTGAATACAACGCTTCGGGAAAAACCTACCGTGTGCCGGTTGACACAGAGCGTATCACCTACTGGCCGAGGATCAGCGAGATCAGCAATGTGGGCGAGCTGTTTACCCTTAAAGTGGAGTATATGGCGCCGATTATGGGAATGCCGGGTGAAGAAGAGGAGCTTGAACCCCAGAAGACAATGATATACACCGTTTCAAGAACCGCCTCCTCAATGACCTTAAACTCAATTGCATACAATCCGGAGGACGGTCCGAATGCGTGGTAAGACAGAGTCTTATAAAACAATAGCCGAAAGAGCGCAGGCGTCATTTATTGAAAAAAAATCGGAATTCATCGGCAGCATTGCCCCCTGTACAACCGAATCGGAGGCTCTTTCCTTTATTGAGGAAATACGAAAACAGCACCGTAAGGCAACCCACAACTGTTACGCCTATATTTTAAGGGAAAACAATATAGGAAGACACAGCGACGACGGCGAACCTTCGGGAACGGCGGGCGCACCTATGTTTGAGGTACTGAAAAAAGAAGGGCTTACCGACATATGCTGTGTGGTCACGCGGTATTTTGGAGGGATCCTTCTGGGAGCGGGAGGTCTCGTCCGCGCCTATTCCAACGGAGTAACGGCGGCGGTGGGGGCTTCAAGAATAAAGGAAATGAAAAGCGCCGAAAAGCTGTCCGTCGAAGTGGATTACTCCCTTTACGGCAAGCTGGGAACGATTTTTTCGGAATTTGACGCAAGGATAGACAATGAGGAATTCGGAACAGGGGTAAATATCTCCTTGTATATTGAAGAAGAAAAAGCGGAGAAATTTAAAGAAAAAATTGTTGACGCATGCTTCGGGCGGAGATCGGAAGAGCGTCGTGTAGGGAAAGAGTGTGCACGGACGTGG
>CANDLP010000196.1 GCA_947385505.1 uncultured Clostridia bacterium | reverse complement strand
TCTTTGTTTATTTTATATTTTTTTGGCATTTTTTCACCCTTTTTTATTATATCATTTTCTGTAATTTTTGTCAAAGTTTCTAAATGGGATTAGTATAAGGTATTACCGGAAGAAACCGTAAAGACAGCATCAGGCGAATTTTCCGACTGCCGCCATATACGTATTGAAAAGAACGGCGAAAGGATTCATGGGGCGGTTATATGAACGGCATAAGGGAATTCTGGTTCGCTCCGCAGGTGGGTATAGTAAAGTACCTGAGAAAGTACAAAAACGATACTCTCGACGCGGTATGGGAACTGACCGAATACAAGGGAAAAGGACAAGGCTATTTTCCCGTGGAGGACGGACTTTTCAGGCGCTACGAGCCTAAAGACCTTAAAGACGGCTGGCACGGCTCCGTTGAATACACCTTCGATAAAGACGAAACCGGAACGGTCATTTTTAAAAACACTTTGGGCACCAGAGAAAGAAAATACATTGAAAAATAACGGCTGTTTTTGTAAAATGTATAAATAATATCAAGTCCTGTCTGTATTTTAGACAGGACTTGATATTATTTAAAATAAAAACCCGCGATCCCAAAAGACCGCGGTATATAAAACAGTGTATAAGGTTTCCATAACCTAAAAAGCCCACAAAAATCAACTTTAAAAAATCTTATCTCAGCTTTAATCTTTTGCTTCCGTTATTTGCCCGAATTTGGAGTTGCCTTAAGGATTCCCGCTAACCTGACAGCTTTACTGAGATCGCCGCGATAATTGAGACGTCCGGCCTTAACGGCTTCTAAAAAGTCATAATCGCCTTTGGCAATTTTGAGTACTTCCTCGGCGGAAGTATCAACAATACCGTCGGCAAGGTAATAATCGGACTGCATTACCTGTTTGTCCTCATCGGGGTTAGCCTTAACAGCAATATAGAAAATACCCGTATCGAATACGTTGACCTGAATGGCAATTGCGCAGGGAACCTCGGTAACATCCTTATTTTCAATGTTTTTCCATACGGCGGTGGTGAGATCGTCTAATACAATAGCGGTGCTGACAGGCTTTTTGGTTCTTCCGGCTCTTGTTCCGGCAGTCTTTGAAGTCCTGGTGGTTTTTGTCTTGGGCTTATCGGCGGTTTTTCTCGCCGTAGTTTTCTTTTCGGCGGTCTTAGCTTCGGATACCTTCTTATCTTCGGGAGCATTGGTAACAGCGGAAGCATTTACGGCTGCCTTGGTTTTAGCGGTTCTTCTTGTTGCCTTTGTGGCTTTCTCTTCGGCCATGATCTGTTATTCCTTTCGATTCAATTTCATTTCCGACACGCGGGTTTATATTACTTACTTTATTATAATAACACATATTAAAAAAAAATACAAGTATTTTTGCAAATTTAAGATAATTTTTTGCAAATTTTTTGCAAATTTGTAAACTTTTGTAATTTTATTTGTTTTTATAATTTACATAAAATTAAGCCTCTTTACAAATTATGGAAAATATGTTACAATATTATCGGTTATTATAGAGAAATTGTATTTAATAATATTTTCAAATAAATGAATGGATAAAATATGGTTTATTTGAAAATAGTGCTTAGGGTGTAATTTAGAATTAAACGGAGGATTTAACTACGGTACTCAATATTGTACTGGTTGAGCCGCAAATACCGCAGAATACGGGAAATATCGCCCGTACCTGTGCTGTGACGGGGGCGAGGCTTCATTTGGTAAAACCTATGGGCTTTTCTGTGGATGATAAAAAGCTTAAACACGCGGGGCTTGACTATTGGCATTTTTTGGATATAAGCTATTATGACGGCTTAAATGATTTTTTCGGAAAAAATAAGGGTGAAATGTTTTTTTATTCCACAAAAGCCGTAAATACTTACTGCGATGTTAAATATCATGACAATTGCTATATTGTTTTCGGAAGGGAGGATAAGGGTCTTCCCGAAAAGCTGCTTTATGAAAATAAAGAGCGGTGTGTGCGCATCCCTATGATAGACGAAGCCCGAAGCCTTAATCTGTCAAACAGCGTGGCAATAGGAACATATGAGGCGCTGAGACAGTGGGGCTTTCCCGAACTCCGAAGCAATGGACGGCTTACACAATATAACTGGACATCTGAAAACAATTTATAAAATATAAACCTTTCCACATTAAAATGGTGTGCGGACAGGTGCAAAAAGAAAGGAATAAAACTATGGCAAAGGTAAAAATCATTACTGACAGCGGCTGTGATATTTCCAAGGAGGATGAAGCGCGGTACAATATCGACATAATGTGCTTTGACATCACTTTAGGAGAAAAGACTTTTGTTGAAAGAAAAACCGTTACAAATGAGGAATTTTTTGAAATAATCGACAAGTCTCCGGAATTGCCTAAAACCAGCCAGATAACAGTTCTGAGATTTGAGGAGAAGTTTAAAGAGTGCGCAAAAGAGGGTTGGGACGATGTAATAGTAACTGTTATCAACTCTGCCGGATCTCAGACTTATGCCAATGCGGTACTTGCTGAAAAGAACCTCCGCGAAGCGGGCGAGCTTGGAAACACGAAAATACACATTATTGACAGCCACTGCTATTCCTTAGGCTACGGCTATCCGGTTGTGGAAGCGGCGAGAAAGCTTGAGGCAGGTCAAAGCTGTGAAATGGTTATCGCATTTATGGAGGATTGGTTCAACTGTTGTGAAATTCACATTATCGGATTTAATCTTCGTCATATGAAGAAATCCGGCAGAATAAGCGCGGCGGCGAGCTTTTTGGGCGAGATGCTGTCCCTTAAGCCCGTTATCTCGCTTATTGACGGGGATACGCAGGTGGTCAAGAAGAGCCGTGGTGAGAAAGCGGCGGTAAACGACGCGGTGCAGTATATAAGCGAGCGTATGATTCCCGAAACACCATGGCATATATTGACCACAACCGCTCCCGAAATGGAAGAGCTTTTCAGGAAGACAATGACGAAAAAGGTTGGATACGATCTCACTATGCAGGAATCCTGCGGCGGAGTGGTTGCCTGCAACGCAGGTCCCTGCTTTATAGGGGTTATTACCAAGGGCAAGGCCAGAAGATAATTTCAATGTCTATTAAACAAATTGGAAAAAAATTCATAAAATCTCTTGAAATACTTTGGCTTTTCTGTTAAAATAATAAAGTAATGCCAACTGCTTTTTGCTTTGGTAATTTTGCTTCAAATAAAATTTATCATAAAGGAAGGTAACAAAATGAGCAAGCTTAACAAGAAAAACGTGGAAGACCTTAATGTAAAAGGAAAAAAGGTTCTTGTCCGTGTAGACTTTAACGTGCCTTTGAAGGACGGAAAGATCACAAATGACAACAGAATCGTTGCCGCCCTCCCCACTATCAACAAACTGGTTGAAAACGGAGCCAAGATCGTTCTTTGCTCTCACTTGGGAAAACCCAAAAACGGCCCCGAAGCTAAGTTCTCTCTTAAGCCCGCCGCAGACAGACTGGCTGAGCTGGTTAAGACAAAGGTAGTATTTGCCGCTGACGATGCCGTTGTCGGCGATAACGCGAAAAAGGCTGTTGCCGAAATGGGCGACGGCGAGATAGTAGTACTTGAAAACACACGCTTCAGAGGCGCTGACGAGACTAAGAACGGCGAAGGATTTTCCAAGGAGCTTGGCGATCTGGTAGACAACGAATTTTTTGTTATGGACGCTTTTGGCTCCGCTCACAGAGCTCACGCTTCTACGGCGGGTGTTACCAAGTTTGTTAAGGAAACGGCGGTAGGCTATCTTATGAACAAGGAGATAGAGTTCCTCGGAAACGCCGTTGAAAATCCCGTTCGTCCCTTTGTTGCCATTTTAGGCGGTGCAAAGGTAGCGGATAAGCTCAACGTTATCTCCAACCTTCTTGAAAAGTGCGATACTCTCATTATAGGCGGTGGCATGGCTTATACCTTTATAAAGGCGCAGGGCGGTGAAATCGGTACCTCTCTTGTAGACGAAGAGAAGCTTGATTACTGCAAGGAAATGCTTGATAAGGCAAACAAATTAGGCAAGAAGCTGCTGCTTCCTGTTGATACCGCTGTTGCAAAGTCATTCCCCGATCCAATTGACGCAGCTATTGAAATCTCAATTGTTGAAAGCAGCAAAATACCTGCCGATATGATGGGGCTTGATATCGGTCCCAAAACCATGGAGCTTTTTGCAAACGAGGTTAAATCGGCAAAAACCGTTGTTTGGAACGGACCCATGGGCGTATTTGAAAACCCTGTTCTTGCTGAGGGTACAAAGGCGGTTGCCAAGGCTCTTGCCGACACTGACGCCACAACCGTTATCGGCGGCGGAGACAGTGCGGCTGCTGTCGTACAGCTTGGCTACGCTGACAAAATGAGCCATATCTCCACAGGCGGCGGCGCTTCTCTTGAATATCTGGAAGGAAAGGTACTTCCCGGCATTGATGTGATTCAGGACAAGTAAAATAAAAAATACGCGGATAAAAGCGGCAATACTGACTTTTTCTGAAGCGTATTGCTAAAGGGCGGTTTTTCCGCCCTTTAACGCTTTTAGCCGGCATAGCCGTTTTAATTTCAAACGGCATTAACTGCTCGGAAAGGATTATTGACCATGGATTTTAAAAACCTTGAAATACATTCCATTAAATCATGCAGCGCGCGGCAGGCGAGGATCAGTGAATGCAGTTTCACCGACAGCGAAATACAAAGCTGTTTTATGGATTATACAAGGATTTTAGGTTCAAGATGGGGCAACGCTTCCTTTAAGCAGATGTTTATGGAGAAAAGCCTGTTTGACGACGTAAATCTCAACGAATCATCCTTTCTTAATCTTGCTCTGTTGAATACTGTTTTTGACAACAGTACGCTGAACGGCGCCAAGTTTCAGAAGCTTGCCATGACCGAAAGCGAGTTTAACGATGTAAATCTCAGCGGGTCAAAGTTTCTTGCGGCAAACCTTTGCAATGTTGAGATAGACGGAGACTGCGAATTGGAGGGTATGAAGATAAACGGCATACCGGTCGAGGACATGCTGAAACTCTATAAGGAAAGATACGAAAGCGGAGAGAAAAACATTTCTGTCAATGAAGAAACCGAAAAATAATAAACTGTTTTTTAATATATTTGGAAAGGAAAGTCATATAAATGAAAAAGAACGTAAGAAAGGCAGTAATTGCCGGTAACTGGAAAATGAACAAGACACGCCCCGAAGCTAAAGCGCTTATTGAGGCTATGAAGAGATCGGAAGAGCACACGTCTGAACTCCAGTCACGGAGCGTCATCT
>CANDLP010000195.1 GCA_947385505.1 uncultured Clostridia bacterium | reverse complement strand
ATTAAAGCAGCAAAAAAAGAGGGAGCTCATTTTCAGGGCTGCATAAGCTACACCCTCAGCCCCGTTCATACAAACGAGAAATTTGTAGAGTTCGCCAAACAGCTTGAAGACGAGGGCGCGGACAGTATCTGTATCAAAGACATGGCGGGACTGCTTAAGCCTTACACAACCTACGAGCTTGTAAAGGCTCTTAAATCAGCGGTAAAAATCCCGATTCAGCTTCACTCCCACTACACCTCCGGTCTCGCGTCCATGTCTCTTCTTAAGGGCATTGAAGCGGGCGCCGACGTTATAGATACCGCTATTTCGCCTTTGGCTATGGGAACAAGCCACCCCTCCACCGAATCAATGGTAGCCGCATTACAGGGTACCGAGTTCGACACGGGGCTTGACCTTCACGCTCTCAACGAAGTTCGCGATTACTTCCAGACCCTCCGTCAGAAGTACCTTAAGAGCGGACAGCTTGACCCAAAGGTAATGGGCGTAGACGCAAATACACTTTTGTATCAGGTTCCGGGCGGTATGCTTTCCAACCTTGTTTCTCAGCTTAAACAGGCGGGCAAATCCGAAAAGCTTGACGAGGTGCTTAAGGAAGTGCCCAGAGTAAGAGAAGACGCCGGTTATCCTCCTCTTGTAACTCCTACCAGCCAGATAGTAGGTACTCAGGCGGTGTTCAACGTTATCACCGGAGAACGCTACAAAACCGTTACAAAGGAATTCAAGGGTCTTGTACGCGGCGAATACGGCAAAACACCGGTTGACATCGATCCCGCTTTCAGAAATAAGATCATAGGAGACGAGCCGCCTATTGACTGCCGTCCCGCCGACCTTATTGCCCCCGAATTGAATAAGCTTAAAGCCGAAGCCGCAAAGTGGGCCGAGCAGGACGAAGACGTTCTCAGCTACGCTATGTTCGGACAGGTAGCGGAAAAGTTCTTTGAAAAGCGCAGAGACAAGGAAAACGGTATAGACAATGCTCACGCGGATAAAACCAATAAGGTTATGCCCGTATAAAAATTTATTTTTTGTTGAATTTTAAGTAAAAATAAGGGAAAATATTATTTTAAGTAAATTTAACAAAAACTGTACAGTATTTTTAAACAGTTTCCACCAAAAATATCAATAAAGATTGTAACAATTCACTGTTGCAATCAATGTGCCTTTGAGATATAATTTTATGTGGGGAAATATCCCAACGATATAACAAAACTATGGAGGAATTTACAATGAACATTAAAAAGATTATTGCGGGCGCCGTTGCTTCCGTTATGGCTGTAAGCGCTTTGGCTATTACCGCAAGCGCCGCTGAATTCAAAACAGAGTACACTTATAAGAACTCTGCCGCCAACCTTAACCTGGACACTTCCGGAGCGGGCTTCTATACTCAGGCTCAGCTCGGACATATCCAGAAAATTGACAGTCTTACCATTTCTTACGAAACAGCTGACGGCGCTACCGGATACGCTCTTATCCAAACCAACTGGGGCGGCGACGCTGCCGTTGAAGCCAATGCTTTCAAGTGGGACGGCGGTTCCTTTGAGAACTGGACCGGAGCAAATGTTATGCTTCCCGAAGGCGTAGCCGTTGAAGGCACTACTATGACATTTACCGCTGTTACCGATGTTGCTTCCGAGTGGGCTCAGTATATTGCCAAGTACCCCGATGCCGCTGAAGCTGCTGTACCTGATATGATTATTCTTACCGTTGGCGGCGGCAAGGGCTCTATAATTGCCGAGTTCGCAAGTGACGAAGCTCCCGCTGAAACTGAAGCTGCTCCTGCTGAAACCGAAGCAGCTCCCGCTGATACTGAAGCTGCTCCTGCCGAGTCTGAGGCAGCTCCCGCTGAAACTACTGCTGCCAACGCAGGAAATGATACCGTTACTGCTCCTTCTACCGATAAGGGCAATGCCGATACAGGCGTTGAAGGTGTTGCGGTAGTTGCAGGTCTTGCTATAATTGCAGCCGGCGCTGTTGTAATTGCCAAGAAGAGAAAGTAATTTGATTTTAAAAACCGAAAAAGTTTTAAAAGAAGCTCGTTCAGGGCTTCTTTTTTTATTGTTTTATTCTGTTATAATATTGACAAAACTAACTGAAAATGCTACAATAAAATAAACCGCAAGAAAGGAAAATATCACGATGAAAACCAAAAAGAAAATCTTGTCAGTATTATTATGCTCGTCAATGCTTTTAACGTCGGCTTGCTCCACAGGAGATGACGGAGGAGTGCCCGCTCCAGCTCCTGCCGTTACCACCACAGAAAACCTTGATAATAAAATAGATTATGACAGTATGGCTGATATCGGAGAAGTGGACGAGAAAAACGAGGACGGAACAGGCCCCGCTTATGAAGCCGGAAAACTGGCCGGAGAAGTAAATGCGCTTTGTTATTATGATATAGGCGGCGAGTCAAAGGACGTAGCCGAGGTTTTTGCCACCCGCTTCGGCGGAACGCTTACCACCGAAGTGGCAGGCTGGGCGGAATGGTGGGATAAACTTGGTACATATATCGCTACAGGCAATTCTCCCGATCTTGTAAGATACGACTGGATAGCTTTCCCCTGCTATACATCAAAAAACACCTTTACTCCCCTTGATGACTGGCTGGATATGGACGCCGACCTTTGGAAGGATATAAAAAGCGTTATAGAGGACTTTAACTATGCGGGAAAGCATTACTATTTCCCCACGGACGTAATGCCCGGTTTTACCTTGACATACAACAGAAGCACCGTTATAGAGGCAGGATTGAAAGACCCTTGGGATCTATATGAGGAAGGAAAATGGGACTGGAACACGTTTAAGGATATTACCGCCCAATGGGTAGATAAAAATCCCGAAGAAAATGAAGGATTAAGGGGAAATAAGTGGATGGGGCTTATGTTCGCCAATACCACCGGCGTTAAGATGATCGATGTTACCGACACAGATATTGTAAATAACCTCAGAAACGAAAATATAGAACGCGCTATGAGTTTTCTTGCCAATATGAGAAAGGAAGGACTGATAGGCGACGGATATATTGATCCGGGTACGGCGTTTATGAACGGAAACCTTCTGTTTCTGGCTATGGAATCCGAGTGGACTTTTGAAAGCGCTCAGTCGGCGGTGTTCACCTACGGCTTGGAGGGCGAGATTGTAACAATACCCATGCCCAAGGATCCGCTGGCTGATAAATACTATGTTTCCGCGGACACATACGGCTATATGGTTCCCGCAGGCGCAAAGAATGTACAGGGCGGCGTTGACTGGATATTAGCCAGCCGCATATATGAGACCGATCCCGAAACCAAAGCTGCTGACTACGCTGCGAAAACTGATCCCGGCCCTATTTATTACGATAAATGTCCCGGCTGTAAGTATGATTATATCTCCAATAACAACGCCGATCTTACTGTTTGCCCCGAATGTCAGACAGCAAGAAAGGAAAAGTTCAAGGCAGTATACACTGTGGAGCAGTTAGACCTTCTATATGATATGCTGCATTCGGATAAGTTTGAAAGGGTGTATGACAATGCTATGGGCGTTGATAAAGGAATAGTCGACATTATGACGTCCACCGACGAAGCGCTGATCGATGGAGTTACTTATCATGACGCTTCCTATACGGAAGTGCTGAATAAGCAGTATCAGGCGATAGAAGCTTTTATTCAGCCTTACAGGGACGCTTTAGCAAAAGCTAAGACCGAGGGATAATTGATCAAATGAACAAATTAGGGCGTATCTGAAAACAAAGCAATTATAACTTCCGTTTGGACGATTCATAAAGCTCCAAACGGAAGCTTTTTTGTTAAAACATCTGTTAATTGCATCATTTAATCAAAAAATCTTGACAAACCTCTTTTTTTATAGTAAAATATAGAAAGCATTTGACATTTTACCGATTTAAAGTCACGCTGTTTTAAATAATCAAAGAGAGGAACCCGTAAAAATGCTTATCTACATAATTTTAACAGTATATATTGCTTTTGCCATAGGCATAGGCGTATACTTTCACCGCAAAAGCAAGACAGTTACCGACTTCGTATTGGGCGGAAGAACGGTAGGACCTTGGATAACCGCCTTTGCCTACGGTACAAGCTATTTTTCCGCCGTTGTTTTCGTAGGCTACGCGGGTCAGTTCGGCTGGAGCTTCGGCCTTGCTTCCACTTGGATCGGAATAGGCAACGCCATGATAGGCTCTCTGCTGGCATGGGTGCTGATGGGAAGGCGCACACGAGTAATGAGCAAGCATTTGGAAAGCGCCACTTTGCCCGAATTTTTTGAAAAAAGATATATAAGTAAAAGATTGAAGACAGCTTCCGCCGTTATAGTATTTGTTTTTCTGATTCCCTACACCGCTTCGGTTTATAACGGATTGTCAAGACTGTTTTCCATGGCGTTCAATGTGGATTATTCCGTCTGTGTTATCGGAATGGCGTTGATAACCGCGGTATATGTTATTTTGGGAGGCTATAAGGCAACCGCTTACAATGATTTTATACAGGGAATAATAATGCTCCTTGGAATAACAGCGGTGATTTTTGTCACTTTAGCGGGTAAGGGCGGATTTTATTCGGCAGTCAAAGAACTTTCCCAAATTGAGGCGGCCTCAGGACCTATGAGCGGAATGAGCGGGGCTTACACTTCATTTTTCGGCCCCGATCCAATAAATCTGGTGGGAGTTATTATATTAACCTCATTGGGGACATGGGGTCTTCCTCAAATGGTACATAAATTTTACACCATTAAAGACGAAAAGTCCATAAAAACCGGAACGGTGGTATCCACGGTGTTTGCCATAGTTATAGCGGGGGGCTGTTACTTTTTGGGCGGATTTGGGAGAATTTTTGTTTCCCCTGCCGAAAACGGGATTCCCGCGGAAGGCTATGACAGCATTATCCCCGCAATGGTAGAAACTCTGCCCGAAATACTGATAGGCGTAGTTGTGGTGCTGGTGCTTTCCGCGTCTATGTCCACGCTTTCCTCACTGGTGCTTACATCAAGCTCCACTTTAACTCTTGATCTTATAATTCCAATGCAGAAAAAGAGGGATGAAAAAAAGACGCTTATTATAATGAGAGCTTTGATAGCGGTTTTCCTGCTGGTTTCCGTCATAATTGCCCTGAATAAAAACAATCTTATAAGCGATCTTATGGGATATTCCTGGGGAGCATTGGCGGGCGCTTTTCTGGCGCCTATGCTTTTGGGGCTATTCTGGAAGGGTGTCACACGTGCGGGCGTTTGGGCGGGCCTTATCTGGGGTATCGGAGCCACCGCCGTACATT
>CANDLP010000194.1 GCA_947385505.1 uncultured Clostridia bacterium | reverse complement strand
TATATGGTATATGTTAAAGCGGAAACAGCGTAAATTTTAAAGGCAATTGGTTTCAGGGGAATGTCGGCGGGTGCGTGGGAGTTGGTTAGAGACGGCCGGAGATTGCGAGGGTTAGGGGAATTGCAAGGATTGAACGGATATTCGGGATTTGAGATTTGCGGCCGGCCGCGTCTTCTTTCGGGAAGGCGCGGCCTTTTTTTTGTGTTTTTTATTTTATGTAATTTTTTAAAAAGGTGTAACATTATCGGAATTTCAGGATTTTATATAGTGAGAGGCAATAAAGGAAATGTGGAATTTCCTTTAGGGAAAATTAGCTCTTGATTCTGAAAGAAGGTGTTTCCGATGTGGAAAATGAATTATAGTTATTAGGAATTTTTAACAAGGGCATTTATGCGCAGTAAATGCAGCGGGATAGAAAGGAAAAATATTATGAAGAAAAAAACGCGTTTAATTACATCCGTATTTACGGCAATAATTATGTCGCTTCAAATATGCGCTCTGAGCGTCAAAGCTTCCGCAAACGAAAATGACGCCGCGATTGTAAATTCATCTCTTCCCCGGTACGCACTTGAAATAATATCGGAATACAGCGGTATGTATCCTGATAAGCATGCAGAAATATGCGACGTTGTTCAGACTATGTTAAACAGTGATTCATACATTGCTGAATATAATTACAGCGCCGAAAGTGCGGTTGAAACCATGAAAAGAACTCTTGACGCGGCTTTTGGAGATTTCCCCGTTTTATACGGAGCGGACTATCACGGAATGTTTTATGCCGATTATACTGTACCTACCGTAAAACAAGCTACAAACATTTACTGCGGGCCGGCCGCTATACTTCAGACTTTGGTGGGCAACGGCATAAAAAGCAATACATCATCGAATAACAACTATTCCGTCCAGAAAATAGAAGCCGACGCTATGGAAACCGATTTAAGAGGCAGAACACAGCCGTTTAAGATGACAGAAAGGCTGAACAGCTATTATGGCGGTGAAAAAGTATATTCACACTACGGAAATACAATATATACAGAAACAAGAACTATAATAAGCTATCTTACAAATTGCTTCGTAAAAGGCCGCTGCCCAATGGCCTGCCTTGAAGACACGGCATATTTAGATTATTACAACGGAGCATCTTTCGGACATTGGGTAACAATTTCTGCTATTGACGACTTAAGAAAAACCATGACTTTGGTTGATCCCCATTACGACAGCAAATACGGCGGCATGCATATCGTAACATACGACGAATTTTTTGACGCGCTTGGGGTAAACGACGGATACATAGTTTATTAAGCTCAAATTGCGCGAGAAAGGATAAACAAATGAAAAAAGCGTTTATTTTGTTTATATCTTTACTAATGCTTTTACCCGCCTGCGCTGTCTCGGAAAAAAGCTTCAGCTTTGAAAGCGGCGTTGTAAACGAAAAAAAACTGATTGTCTCCTTCACCGCTTCACCTCTTGAACAGGATTCCGACGCCTATACCACAGAAGTTAAATCCACCAATGTCAGTATAACCGATAAAGACGGAAACGTTATTGCCGGCGATGTTATAAGATCGCCCGTAAACGGTCAGGGCGCTTTTTCCTACGATTCAGAATATGATATTCCGGTCAGTCTTTCATTATGCGAAACCGAGGAAAAAGAAATTTATGTTGGATTGGTGGGAATACCTACGGGAGATGACGATTATTATGTTACAGTTTACATTTACAAAGACGAAATACTGACAAGTCTCGGAAGTCCGTTTCCACATGTAAAATCAATAGAGGATATAACGGTCGACGGGGACGTTATAAGCTTTTACGACTTGTCGGCAGGCAGTGATGCGAGCTATTGCGTTGATTTTGAAACATTCACTTCTAAAGAAATCCCATAAAATAATAAAAAATTGCGGCTTTTCAGATAGTCCATAGGCACATATTAAATATAAGTTTTTCTCTTAAAACAAAAGGGGCTATAAAAAAGAAAAAAGCGGCGAAGCCGCCGTTTCGGGCGGCGAACTTCGCGTCCTTGCGAAAGAAACCCGACATAATAAATAAAAAAGGGGCTTTTTTAAGCCCCTTTTAATTTTGTTCAATTAACTTACTGCTGTCCGCAAAGCTCTTTATAAAGCCCGATATAAAGCTTAGCCGACTGTGCCCAGCTGAAATCGGCCTTCATCGCCTTTGTAACCAAAGCGCCCCATGCCTTGCTGTCGTTATAGTAAAGCTCGGTGCACCTGCGTACCGCGCCCAGCATATCAAGCGCGTTGTAGGACTGGAAGGTGAAGCCGAGACCCTTTCCGTCGGGTTCGCCGTAGTCGGGAATGGAATCCTTCAATCCTCCCGTGGCTCTTACAATGGGAATTGTGCCGTATCTTAAGGAAATCATCTGGGCAAGACCGCAAGGCTCGCTCTTACTGGGCATAAGGAACATATCGGCGCCTGCGTATATCTTCTTTGCGAGAGCGGGTATATATCCGCACGTAAAGCTTACCTTGTCGGGATAGCGGTAGTGCATTTCGTTGAAGAAGTTTTCGTACTGCGCTTCGCCTGAACCTAAAATAACTACCTTACAGCCGAGAGTTATCATTTCGTCAAAGGCGCATTTTATAAGATCAAGACCTTTGTGCTCCACAAGACGGGAAACAAGTCCGATAACGGGCGCGTCGTCCTCGGTGGGAAGCCCGACTTCTTCGAGCAGTTTTTTCTTGCATACCCTCTTGCCACTCTTGCTCTTGGCACTGAAGGAGGCGGGAATGGAGGAATCCTTTTCGGGGTTGTACATATCCGTGTCAATGCCGTTCAGGAAACCGCAGGTTTTATAGGTTTTGTTCTTAAGTATTCTGTCAAGACCGTGAGAAAACCACGGATCGAGTATTTCGGTGGCATAGGTGGGGGAAACGGTGGTGACTTTTTCGGAAACCTCAATAGCCGCCTTCATAAAGTTAACGTCTCCGTCGTATTCCATAACGCTTCTGTAATGATTGGGAATGCCGAGAACCTCTTCCATAAGCTCAAGACCGTAGCGCCCCTGATACTGAATATTATGTATAGTGAATACCGTATGGATATTCTGCATATTGTACTGGTTGCGGTAGTAGAGATTGTAATAAACGGGGATAAGGGCGCACTGCCAGTCGTTGGCATTTATAATGTCGGGGCGCAGATCGAACTTCTGTATAAGCTCCATTACCGCGCGGGAGAAGAAAGCGTATCTCTCGCCGTCGTCATAGTAGCCGTAAAGACCGAAATCACGCTTAAAATAGTACTCGTTGTCCAGAAAATAATAGGTAACGCCGTTAAGCTCGGTCTGGAACACGCCGCAATACTGCGCTCTCCAGCCTACCGACACATAGAAGTGATCCACATACCTGATATTTTCCTTATGGGAATCTTTTATGGTGTTGATGTAATAGGGCAATACCACAATACATTCCTGACCCTCCGCCGCAAGAGCCTTCGGAAGAGAGCCTGCCACATCCGCAAGTCCGCCCGACGCGGCAAACGGCTGAGCTTCGCTGGTTGCATAAAGAATTTTCATGACTGTATTTCCTTTCTTGAAAAATTTACAAGGAATTATATAAGGGAATCTCTGAAAACCGCCGATCAAAATGCGAATTTACGCAAAACCGCGGTAAAATATTATTTTTTATTATTATAACACAGTTTCACAAAAATTACAAGTTTTTATTAAAAATATTTGATGAATTTGCATATTATTGCTCCGCCAGTCAGGAGCTGTCAGAAAAGCCGCACACCATTCCTATGTGGACAGGTTCTAAATAAGCTCGCCTATTTCCGAATCAAAATCGTCAAGCAGTATTCTCAAAGCGGTAAATGCGATCACGGAATAGATATCCGTACCTTGGGGTATTTCCAGCGGAATTTCCAAGGGCTGTATCTTTTTCCCCGAAAAGGCGGTGACTTCTCTGTTGAGAGAAACCACTACCTCGTCGTCGGAAAGACTGCTGTAAGAAAATGTGTCGGTTTTGCCGAAGCCGCAGGTTACAACATGGGCGGCGCAGTTTTTCAGCGCCTTTATCTGTTCCTCGTTTTCGGAAAAGGCGATTACCGTTCCGTTTACGGGAAAATCAAAGTCGGGAACACAGCTTTTTTTAAGCAAAAAAACGGGGCTTTCGGTTTCGATTGCTTCAGCTCCGATAATCTCAAGAGCCAAAAGCTCGTAGCCCTTTCCCCATTGGCTTACGGAGGTGTTTGTAACATAAGTTATACGGTAGGTTTTTGAAAGACAATTTTTCAAAAGCAGGGTAAAGCCTGTGTCTTTCGGATCTCCGCAGATAAATATTGTAGTCATATTATTTCCTCTCGGTTTGAAATTGCTGATTTATAATAATATTTCCCGCCGTGATTGATATATCCAATTTTATGCTTTTTTAGAGGCTGTATTAAGTTAAATTTTTTCAAGGTGATTTTTTTACAAAACTGTAACACAAAATTTAAAATATGTTAAAGTTGACTAATTTTGGTTTTTATGTTATACTTTAAATAGTTAGATTTTAACAAAACAGGAGACTTTTATGAAAGAAAATGATTTTAATCCGGAGGTGTATTCCGAAAAGGAAATGAGGGCGGTGGAGAAGCATATTGAAAAGTATTACGGCAAGTTCGGGGAAGTTTTTCACGAGCTTGTTTCCCCCGACATTCATGTGGATATCTGCATAATACCTCCCGCGAAAAAACGGGATTACTACATATTAACCACTATGGGAATGGGCGCGCATAAGATGAATGTTCCCGAAGAGCTGAAAGACGAAAATCTCGATAGGGCGGAGCTTATGATCGCTTTGCCCCCCGACTGGAAAATCAGCGATCCGGAAGAATGCAATTATTGGCCGATAAGGCTTCTGAAAAATATAGCGCGGCTTCCCGTATCCGCCGGCACATGGGTGGGCTGGGGCCACACGGTGGACAATCAGGAACCTTATGCCGAAAATACGTCTCTTTGCGGCGCGCTGCTTATCGATCCGGAGGTTGGCCGTCCCGAAGGAAACGTACTGACGCTGCCCGGCGGCGAGGACGTGAATTTTTATCAGATTATACCCTTATACCGCGAGGAGATGGATTATAAGCTTAACAACGGAGCGGGCGCTTTGCTGGAAATAATGGAAAATACGGTGTCCTATGTAGTTGAGATCGACCGCCCTAACGCCGCAGAAAGCTACGCCGAGGGCGAATTGGGATTTTATTCGCTGACTATGGACGACGTAATATATCATAAGGAATCCATTGATGAAAAAAATCTTCCAATCGACCCCATAAACGCTTACAACCACCTTGCCAT
>CANDLP010000193.1 GCA_947385505.1 uncultured Clostridia bacterium | reverse complement strand
AAGAAGCGGTTTCCTTAGGTGATCTTGTAGTTGAAGAGGGGCGTTTTTCAAAGCTTGCCGGTACGAGAATATGTACTCCCGCTTCCGACGATATGGCGGGGGTAGTGTCTGTATTGTACGCCCTTGATCTGCTGAAAAACGAAAAAGACCTGCCTTTCAGAATAGCGGTACAGTTTGCGGCACAGGAAGAAGTGGGCGGTCGCGGCGCCGCCGTTTCCGCTTTTAATATAGACGCGGATTACGCCATAGCTTTTGACGTAAGTTTTGCGGCAAGCAAGGGCGTTTCGGCTGAGCAATCCGGCAAGTTGGGAAAGGGACCCATGATAGGAGTTTCTCCGACCTTAAACAAAGATATGTCCGATAGGCTTATACAAATTGCCAAGGAAAAAAATATCCCCTATCAGGCGGAGGTAATGAACGGAAGTACAGGAACCGACGCCGATGATATCGCTTTAACAAAAGGCGGAGTAAAAACCGCGCTTATCTCCATTCCCCAGCGATATATGCATACTCCCTGCGAGGTGCTGGATACGGAGGATATCAGGCATACCGGTGAACTTCTGGCGGAATATATCAAAGGTTAAAAGGAGATGAGAAAATGGAAAATTTGAAACAGCTTGTAAAAGAACTTTCCGCAATTAACGGAACAAGCGGCGACGAGAAAAAGGTGAGAGAAAAAATAATATCCTTGCTTCCCGCCGACGTAAAATATACGGTCGATAATTTGGGTAATCTTATTGTTGAAAAAAAAGGCAGAAGTACTCCCGTCAAAAAACTTATGGTAGCTGCTCATATGGATGAGGTCGGCTTTATAGTTACTCATATTGACGACGACGGAAGTTTGTGTTTTGCTCCTGTGGGCGGCGTGCTGCCTTATGTTGTATTCGGAAGACAGCTTGCGGTAAAGGGTAGCGTTTACGGTGCTGTGGCGGGTAAGCCCCTTCATTTGCTTAAAGATGATGAGAAAACCGCGCAGCCGAAGGTTTCTGATCTTAGAATTGATATCGGAGCCGAAAATAAGGAGGAAGCGGAAAAGCTTGTTGCTTTAGGTGATTATGCTTATTTTACAAGCGAACAATCCGATTTCGGCGACGGTTTTATGTCAGGCAAAGCCCTTGACGATAGGGTTGGATGCGCCGTAATGCTGCAAATGATAAAGGGCGAGATTCCTTATGATACCGACTTTGTATTTACCGTTCAGGAAGAAATAGGAACAAGAGGAGCTACCGCGGCGGCGTATACCGTAAATCCCGATATTGCGATAGTATTGGAAACTACCACTGCCTGTGATATAAGCGGAGTGGAAGATGAAAAAAAGGTTTGTGTTCTTGGAAATGGCGCCGTTATATCTTATATGGATAAAGGCACCGTATACGACAGGGAATTATATAAACTCGGCTTTGACACCGCAAAGGAAATAGGCGTTAAGTGCCAAACCAAAACCGTGGTAGCGGGAGGAAATGACAGCGGAGCTATCCATAAATCCGCGGGAGGAGTCCGCACAATTGCCATTTCTGTACCTTGCAGATATTTACATTCCCCTAACTGCGTAATAAAGGAATCGGATTTATATGATACGGCAAAATTGGCTTCCGCTATGATAAATAAGTTAGGAGCAATAGGTTCCTGATAGATGATTGTGCGCTGACACGTTTTATGCCAAGACTCGCATTTAAAGGAGTGACTGTAATTTATGATAACACGCGTCGATCAAAAAACAGCCGAAAGGCTTTTGGCAGAGGCAAAAGACATTTTTTCAATTAAAATATACTCCAATATGAAAGCCTACGGCGGATACGATTTTTTTTCGGTATACGGCGGGAAGGGTATTTTGATAGGGCGCTATTACGACGATCTTGTTATAAAAACAAAAGGTGTTATTTCCGAGGATACGATAGAGGAATTATCTCTTTTTCTCAAGGTCTGCGGTTTTAAATCGGCTCTTACGGGTGTGGAAACAGGCAAAAGACTGATGGCTGCCGGCTGGTTAAATGCCGAGGAAAGTATTATATATAAATTTTCTTCCGAGCTTATACCTGAAAACGAGAATATTCCCGAAATGGAGGAAATAAACGCCGCGCCTGTGTTGGACGATGTTTTTCCAATATTAAAGGACGGATTTCCGGGAATAAAGTATGAGGATTGGTACACCGATATAAGTCACAAAACAAGACACGGCATATCCTCCGTATATGTGTACGGAGGCGCTACCGCCACGGTTATGGCAGATATAAACGGATCCGTTTTTATTTCTCTTGTGGCAACAAAAAATGAGTCCAGAGGCAAAGGCGAAGCCAAAAAACTGTTAAGGCGGTTAGGTTTGTATTTTGAAAAACAGGGAAAAGAAGTTTCCATACTCTGTAAACCCGAGCTTAGCTCCTTTTACCGCAAGGCGGGGTTTTATGAGGCAGGAAGAGCGATAACCGTTTTATCGGAAAAAAGCAATAAATAATCATTACAGCATTCATTATATTTGAATAAATAATAAGCAGGATAAATGTATGACAGAGTTTAATTTCAGCGAAAAGCTGCTTACAGCGGCGGATAAAGCGGAAGATAAAACAGAAGCGGCGTTTGCCCGTATCGACGAAATCTGCCGCAGAAACAGCGAAAAGGTGTTAAAAGCTTTTATAGACAACGGCGTAGCCGATATGCACCTTAAAGGAACAACCGGTTACGGTTACGGCGATGACGGAAGGGACAAGGCGGATCAGGTATTTGCACAGGCGCTTGAAGCCGAGGACGCTTTGGTCAGACACAGCTTTGTAAACGGTACCCACGCTATTTCCACCGCCCTTTTCGGGGTGTTAAGACCCGGTGATTTGCTTCTTGCGGTTACCGGACGTCCTTATGATACGCTGGAGGAGGTTATATTCGGCGAAAAAGGCGGTTCTCTTAAGGAATTCGGTATTAAATATAAACAAATCGATCTGCTTCCAAACGGGAGACCCGATATAAAAACAATAATGGAGCAGGCAAAGGAAGCAAGAGCGGTTTACATACAGCGCTCAAGAGGTTATTCCTTAAGACCGTCCCTTACTGTTTCGGTGATTATGGAAATAGCCGAAGCAGTAAAAGCTGTTGGCAGCAAAGCAATAATTATGGTAGACAACTGCTACGGCGAGTTTGTGGAGTGCGTTGAACCCACAGCCGTAGGAGCAGATCTTATAATAGGTTCGCTTATAAAAAATCCCGGCGGCGGAATTTGTTCCACGGGAGGTTATATTGCCGGGAAAAAGGAACTTGTGGAGCTGTGCTCCTATCGCCTGACAACCGTGGGTACGGGAAAAGAAGTAGGCTGTTCCTTGGGACAGAACCGTGAAATTTTTATGGGACTTTATAACGCGCCGTCAGCGGTATCCAACGCCTTAAAAACTTCTGTATTTGCGGCGGCGTTCTTTGAGGAATTGGGATTTACTGCATTACCCGATTACCGCGCCTACCGCACCGATATAATCTGTTCCATAAAGCTGGGAAGCCCCGAACGACTTATCGCTTTCTGCGAGGGTATACAGGCGGCAAGCCCCGTTGACAGCATGGCGGCTCCTGAGCCTTGGGATATGCCGGGATATAATTGTCAGGTAATAATGGCAGCGGGCTGCTTTACAATGGGAAGCTCGATAGAACTTTCTGCCGACGCTCCTCTAAGAGAGCCTTACGCGGTATGGCTACAGGGCGGCACTTCTTATTATGCGTCAAGAATGGGAGTAATGAATGCAGCTCAGAGAATTATAGATAAAGGCTTGTTAAGTTAAAATAATAACGGAGATCAATAATGACAAGAGATGAATTTTTAATAAAAACGATACCTCACGAACGTCAAATAAAATTCCAACAGCTTGAATTTTATGCCTTTGTCCATTTTACGGTAAATACTTTCACCGACAACGAATGGGGAAACGGCAGTGAAAGTCCCGAAATATTCAATCCAAAAAAGCTTGATGCGGAGCAATGGGTTAAGGCGATAAAAAAAGCGGGCATGAAAGGTCTTATCCTGACCTGTAAGCATCACGACGGCTTCTGCTTATGGCCGAGCAAATTCACTGATCACACAGTAGATTCCGCTCCTTACAAAAACGGCAGCGGTGATGTAGTTAAAGAGGTGTCGGACGCCTGCGCAAAATACGGTATAAAGTTCGGCGTTTATCTTTCTCCATGGGACAGACACAGCAAGCTGTACGGATACGGAAAACCTTATAACGACTTTTTTGTAAACCAGCTTACCGAGCTTCTCACAAATTACGGAGAAGTTTTCTCGGTATGGTTTGACGGCGCCTGCGGCGAAGGCGAAAACGGCAAAAAACAGTTTTATGATTGGGACAGTTATTACGATACGATTCGCAGGCTTCAGCCTAATGCGTGTATAAATGTATGCGGTCCCGATATTCGTTGGTGCGGAAACGAAGCGGGTCACACCCGAAAGGCGGAATGGAGCGTTGTTCCGGAAAGAACAAGAGATACCGAAAAAATTGCCGAAGCAAGTCAGCATGAAGATAATGAGGAATTCCGTCAGCGCGAGATCAAAGCGTGGGACGGCGATTTGGGCAGCCGCGAGGTTCTGCTCAATGAAGACAAGCTTGTCTGGTATCCTGCCGAGGTGAACACCTCGATACGTCCGGGCTGGTTCTACCACACATATGAAGACGACAAGGTGCGTTCCCTTGAAGATTTGATAAATGTATATAATTGCTCCGTCGGTGGGAACAGTACATTTCTGCTGAATATCCCCCCGACACCCGACGGACTTTTCCACGAAAATGACGTCAGGCGCCTTGAGGAAATCGGCGATTATCTGAGAAAAAACTTTACAAGCAATATTTTAGACAGCGCAAAGCTTTACTGTGCAGATGAAATGCAGGGATACGAAATTGACAATGTACGCTGTGACAATTATGACGGTTTTTTCCGAACACCTGACGGTAAAACCGAGACAACCGTTGAAATTGTATGGGACAGTTCCGTAAATATTGCAAATATTGTTCTTAAAGAGAACATCACACAAAGCCAACGCATTGAAAGTTTTACCGTAACAGCCGTAAACGACGGTGAAAGTAAAGAGATATACTCCGGTATGGTAGTAGGCTACAAACGTATTGTTCCCCTTGACAATGTACGGGCAGAGAAGCTGATTATACGAATAACCGATTCAAGAGTGGCACCTACATTATCTTTTATCGGAGTATATGAGAGAATATAATAATATTTACTATAGTTAAAACCACCCCTTTGACGGGTGGTTTTTTTATACTTCGTAACATATGTTATACTAATCCCTTTTTGAACTGTGGGATTAGTGTTTCGGGTGCAATCCCATTT
>CANDLP010000192.1 GCA_947385505.1 uncultured Clostridia bacterium | reverse complement strand
TGTCATAAGGCAAAGTCCATTTTCCTCAGGAATACTGTATGTATTTCAAGGGAAATGGACAAAGCCTTACGGCAAAAGGGCAAGTCAGACGATACTTCGTAAGTTTCCGATGAGGTCCAATAGCGTCAGTTCATCTTTTTCTTTGACAATCGGGACAATACCCTCTCATTACTATATCTATTTCATCCAATTTATAGTCCGTCTGGGATTCCGCATATTTTTCAAGGTCAAAATATTTATCGGGTTCAACGTCCTCCACCTTGCCGCAGCCGCTGCAAATAAGGTGAAAATGCCTGTCAAGCCTGCCGTCGTACCTGTCGCAGCCGTCCGATACCGCAATATGCCTTATCAGACCTGATTCGGTAAGTGCGCTGAGATTTCGGTAAACGGTGCCTAAGCTTATATTCGGCAGCTTTTTACGCGCCATTTCATACACCTGTTTGGCGGTAGGGTGAACAGGATTATTTATAATGGTATCAAGAATAAGACTTCTCTGTTTGGAGTTCTTCATATCGTTGTTTCACCTGCCCGTGAGCATACTTTTATATATCAGTATAAAACTATTCGTATTTTTCATTATCCCGTACATAATGTCTTATTCTCAAGGGGATACCGCAATCCTTTGCTCTTTCCTTGCAGCGTTCAATTTCCTCTTCTCCCAGACCGCAGTCCACAACGGTAAATGAAACGTCAGGTACGAATTCCTGTATCCTTAAGGCAAAATTAAGCATTGAATTATAAGACGGAAGCCCGTATTTTGAATTTGTAATAAGTAAATACTTGTCGGGATCGGAAGCGTTTAAGCTTATGGAAACCTTGTCTATCCTGTATTTTAACGACGAGATATCAAATTCAGGCTTCATAAACGAAACAAGTCCGTTGGTATTTATACGAATTTTCATATCAGATTTTTCTTTAACATATTCGGCGGTTTTTAACAGCATATCAGCTCTCATCATTGGTTCGCCGTAACCGCAAAATACAAGCTCGGACAGCCCTGTTTTGTCAAAATTGTCGAACGCTTCTTTTATCTCGCCGAATTCAGGCTCGTGTTCAAGCCAAAGGCTGCCGCTGCCCGCCACGCTGTCGCTGTTTTTGCGTATGCAAAAAGTGCAGGCGCAAGGACACTTATTGGTTATGTTGGCGTAAAGCTTACCATCAAATTCGTAAAATATCGTCATCATTGTTTTTACCTTTCCTCATAATTTAATATCGACGCAATATTCTTTGTCTATTAAAATATAATCACAGCCGTATTTTTTACAAGCATCGTAATTTTTTAAGTTTTCACGGGTCATATTCTGTATAGTCAAATATTCCTCATCATCTATTCTTGTTTCAATAGCCGAAGCGTATTTTTTTATACTGTCGAAATTTTCTTTTATGTAATTCTCGGACATTATAAGGCAGTAAAAACGAATTTCTTTTAAATACTTCTCTTCAAAATCCTTTTTCCAGTCAAATGGGATATAAGCGCCCTCCAATATAAGGTTCTGTTTATTTTCAACGGCGGTTTTAACTATTTCCTTTACTATTCCCCATAAATAAGGTACCAGTTCTTCATCGTCCTCCGGGGTCAGATCGGTATTGCCGCTTCGGATAAGCCCCATTTTAAGATGATCTATGGAAAAATAAGGGAATCCGTATTTTTCAAGCAGCTTTTGAGACAAAAGCGTTTTTCCGGTATGGGAAGCGCCCATTATTAAAATTACCATTTTAAACTCCTTATAGCCTGTTATCACAAGATAGTGCATGAAATAATGTTAAGTATTTTGTGATAACAGGCTTTATAACCAAATAGCCCAATCACCGTAATCATAGGTTCCCGAACCGTGACAAAGCTTTCCCTCATCCTTAAGCTTTTTCAACTCATCCCTCATTCTTATGATAATTTCCGGCTGAATATCAAGAGAGTGATGAGCGGGAAATATCCTTTCAGCGGGCAAAACAGAAAGTTTTTCCAATGAATCCAGATAAGCCTGAGGATCCGTTGAGGGATAATAAGCCAATAAAGTGTCTTTATACACAAGATCGCCAGTAAACAAATACCCTCGCTCCTTTTCCCAAAAGCACATATGCCCCGGAGAATGACCGGGAGTGTGCAAAACCTCCACAGTACGTCTGCCGATATCTATAATATCACCGTTCTTCAATATTCTTGACGGAGTTCCCTGAAACATTTTGTATTTGTCAACATCAAAATCATCGGGAAGCTCACAGCGGTCGACAACCATTTCTCTTATGGTCTTTTCTGACAAAGGAAATCCGCCGCTGAGCCAGTTCAGCTCTTCGCCGTGAGCATAAAATTCGGGAAAAAATCCGTGTCCCCCGATATGATCCCAATGAATGTGAGTTGCGACAGCCGCAATATCGGAATCGGTAAGCTTTTTTACTTCATCAAGTATATTGCATATTCCAAGGCCTGTATCTATTAAAAGGCTTTTGTCTTTTCCTTTGAGCAAATAACAATGAGTTTCCTCCCAATGACGGTATTCGCTTATTATGTATGTTTCCGAATCTACCCTGTCAACCGTAAACCAATCCTTCATTTTTTACCGTTCCTTTCCGTTTTCATTATCCAGCTCGTAAATATTTTGGTACGCCTCAATGCGCCCGTCTTTTAAAGCTCTTTTTATAATATCGCTGACCTCTTTTTCTCTCAGTCTTGCGGAAAGCATGGGAGAAAATCTTTTTCCTTCCAAAGCTATCGCCTCTTCCCTTGCTTCCTCAAAAGTCTTGTCCACGCCTCTGAAAATCCTTGATTCGTTATCGGTTGTATTATCCAGCCAATCCATAAGCCCGATAACGTCAACCATCTGACGGTATTCGCACTCCAATCGCTTGTATTCGTGAGGATAACCGCGCGAACCGTCATACCAGCTGTGATGTCCCAATGCGATATAAGCGCAGCGGGAAGTTGACTTCCTTTTTTCGAGACATACGTTTCCCACAAGCGTATGAAGCTGAGCCATTTCATTTTCATCTTCAAACCACTGTCTGGGAGCATTGGAAAATAAATTTATAAAATTCATTTTACCAACATCATGAAGCAGACCGCATTCAAACGCATAATCAATGATTACCCGCTTTTTCTCCCCGATATCATTTATTTCTTTAATAAAATCTATATCGTCAAAATAACTTGGTTCTTCTTCAATTATTATTCTGCACAAAGCCGACGCCGCCCTGCCCACCGCACAGGAATGGGCATAAATAGCGGGTGCGAAGCTCATTTCAAGCTTAACGATAAAATCCTTGTAAGATATACCGTCCTCAGTTTCGATATAAGTAAATGAAAGCTGTCTAAGATAAAAAAACAATTTTTCGCTGAGTTCCCATTCGGGAAAACTTTTTACATAGCTTAACGCCCGTTTGTTAAGACTCCCTATATATTCAAGCCGTTTAGGGAGATATTCGGGACTTTCCTCAAGATACTGACAGTAAAAAGCGGTAAGCGAAATTATCCCGTACATCGTATCCTCGGAGTGGTCATTATAATCGGCGGAATCCATCAGTTCCTCTATTTTTGAGAGCAGTTCTTCAAAACCGTACAGTCCGCAGTAATATTCCGCCACATAACAGGAAAACCGAGGTTGTATCGGAGTGCTTTCATTATTTTCCTTAGCTTCTCTTAACCGTGTTTCGTATATGATATACACCGATTCCATAAAGTCGGCCACATCCTGAGGGGTTAAATCGATCTCTTTTTTATAACATGCGCTTGACGCCATCTGACGGTGTATCGTGTAGACATATTTGTCCCACGGAAGCTCCGGCGCTTTTTCCCGATACTCAGGATCCTGAAATATCATTAGCGTTCGCTTAACCATACGTATTTTTTCAACATTGGACTTAAATCCGCCCAAAGACATATTTGCCCTTGAACGCAGAATATAGCCCCTTGTTTCCGTACTGTCCAGCTCATTGAAATATTTCAGATAGGCCGCCGCCTCGGCAAAACAAAGCCTCATCTGTGAATAATATTTTTCGCACACCGAATATTCAAGACCGATAAGCTTCGCGCACATACTGTTATAGCCTATGCCAAGCCAGTACAATCCCTCTATCATCGCGCCGCGTTCCTTATTAAAACGCGCATAGCTCAGCATCGACCTTTGTATCTGACAAAACAGACCTACATCCGACTCATTGCCCGGGCTCAGAAGCTCCGAGGAAAATGTCTTAAGCTCTTCGAGCTCATTTTTGTCCGCTTTAAACAAATTGTCCAAAATCGGAAAAAGGCGCTCACGCAAAATAAGCATATTGCGCTTTATAATAAGCTCCGCACTTTTCCTGTCACGCAGCATTTCAGCGCAGTACTCCTCAAAGCTTTTCCCTGAAGCGCTTTTCCGAAGGTTAAGTGCGCGTATTTTTTTAAAATTTTCAATATATTCTTCCTGATACCGCTGCATACCGCCAACACCTTCCGGTTTTTTTATATTGATAAACATTTTAATTACAATTATTATTAAATCTGTTTTTCAATATTTCGCACAATTTATCGGGATCAACCGGCTTTGAACAATGTTCATTCATACCCGCCTTTCTCGCCGTGCGAATATCCTCCACAAACGCATTTGCTGTCATAGCCACTATCCATACCTTTTCGGCGTCGCTTCTTGAAAGCGCTCTTATCCGCCTTGCCGCTTCGTATCCGTCCATAACGGGCATCTGTATATCCATAAAAATAAGGTCATAATACCCCTCGGAGGATTCCTCAAATTTTCGAACAGCCTCAGCGCCGTTATCTGCCACGTCAATCTGTATCCCCGTTACTGAGAGGATTTCCTTAACTATCTCCTGATTGATCTCTATATCTTCAACAAGTAAAATGCGGTAACCGCTGTAATCCTCTGCCGCGCTTCCACCTGCGTTTTGCGTACCTGTACTGTTTACAAGATCCGCAATGGTGTTAAGCAGTCTGCTCTTGAACAAAGGGCACGGCACGAAGGCGGTTACACCTGCGCGGGAAGCGCTGTACTCGATTTTGGTCCAATCCTCCTCGGATACTAAAATTATTGGAAAATCAGATCCCGCAAGCTGTCTTACATGAGCCGCCAGATCCAGTACCGGCATATCGGAAAGCGACTTGCCAAGCAGCATTGCGCAAGGCATATTGTTTTCGTAAAGCCTTTCCGTCAGCCATGTAACGGAATCCATACCGCCTAAAGCACGCACAGGCTTTAAACCGCCGCTTTTAAGATAACCCTCTATAAGTAAATAATCGTCGTCTTCGCTTTCCGCAACGAACACGGTTCCGCCTTCGGGAAGCCGTGGATTTGCTTTACTCTGAAGCGCGGCGGATATCGGGATCCGTACCGTAAATTTGCTCCCCTTACCTT
>CANDLP010000191.1 GCA_947385505.1 uncultured Clostridia bacterium | reverse complement strand
AGCTTTTCCGCCAGAGTCTCGGCAGTGCACCCAAGCGTATCCCCGCCGCTTTCGGGACGGATAAAGTCAAGCATATCATAAATGATTTTGTCCACCAGATGTACTCCGCCGCTGTTTACGTCGAGCACTATATAATTGTCTCCCTGTTTATATTTATGTATTCTCGAATCCATAAAAATATCCTTTCGTTTAAAAAAAGCAGGGGGAGGTTTCCCTCCCCCGCAGCGTTTTAAAATTACTTATTTGCCTCACAGGTCTGGTTTGCAACTGTGCAGGAGGTTTTGCAGGCAGACTGACAGGAGGTCTGGCATTTACCGCATCCGCCCTTAGCCGCAGTTTCCTTAAGGTTAGCCTTATTTACGGTTGTGATGTGCTTCATATCGTTGATTTCCTTTCGCTTTTTATTTGCTGCCGATAAATAAAGATGTCGGCGCCGCATTATTTTTTATTATAACATATATCCGTTTTTTTTGCAAGTGCCGAAAAAACTTTTTTTATTTCATTTGCTCATTTTTTATAGTTTACTTTGCTTAAATTAAGCTGCGTAACCGTAAGTACCAATAGATCCTTTGACAGTGCGGGTTTTAATTGGACGGCAGTTTTTTTTACTTGTTATAATTCTTATTATAGGTAGTTAAATATATTTTGACTACATAATGCAAAATATTTTAATATAAGGAGGACTTTTTTCATGAAAATGAAAAAGATTCTGGCGGGGATACTTGCCGGTGCGATGACGATTTCGGCGGTTACCGTCACGTCGTTGACGCTGAGTGCGGCGAATGAAGTTAATGGTATTCCAATTGCCTCACCAGACGGAGAGTTTGCCAACACAAAATTTGTTGACAATTCGTCTCCGGAAATGGAAGGAATTAATTTGGTAGGTGTTAACAAAGTTGTTTTTAACGCTATTACATGGGATATTAATTACGGTTGGAACAATGGCCAATTTTACACTAACAGCAATGGAGCAGATTATCAAAGCAAGAGTTTTGGCGGAAGTGAATGTACAGTTGATGTAACTATCGAAAAAGCTGGGAGATTTTCTGTAGAAGTCGGCATTGATGTTACGGAAACAGGTTGGTTTGAACTTGGATGCGGCACAGGATGTAAAGAAGGGGCTTTTGAACTTGATTCAATAGACTTTTATAAAGACTCTGAAAAAATAGGTACATGGGCAAATAATAAATTTTACTCTTCAATCAGTGAATCAACAAAAACTCCTGTTCCAATTGCATCACCGGACGGAGAATTTGCCGAAACAAAATTTGTTGACAATTCGTCTCCAGAAATGGAAGGAATTAATTTGGTAGGTGTTAACAAAGTTGTTTTTAACGCTATTACATGGGATATTAATTACGGTTGGAACAATGGACAATTCTACACTAACAGCAATGGGGCAGATTACCAAAGCAAGAGTTTTGGCGGAACAGAATGTACCGTTGATGTAACTATCGAAAAAGCCGGAAGATTTTTTGTTGAAGTCAGCATTGATATTACAGAAACAGGTTGGTTTGAAATTGGATGCGGCACAGGAAGCCAAGAAGGAGCTTTTGAACTTGAATCAATAGATTTTTACAAAGACAACGAAAAAATAGGCACATGGGCAAATCATGTATTTACTTTAGATACAATAGCTGTTGAAAGCATAAATCTCGACAAAGAAACTTTAACCATAGAAAAAGGCAAAACCGCCCAGCTTGAAGCAACAGTATTACCCGAAGACGCAACCGACGCGACTGTCGCATGGACATCGTCCGAGGAAACCGTTGCAACAGTAGATGAAAACGGCGAAATCACCGCATTATCCGAAGGTACAACTACTATCACAGCCAAAGCAGGTGAAAAAGAAGACACCTGCGAAGTTACAGTAGCTTCCCTTTCTCTTAAGGACCTTACTCTTAAGGCAGGCGATGAAGCAATCGCTCCCGAAGCGGCTGTTAAGCCCGAAGGACTTGAAATCGTATGGTCAACCGACGATGATGAGGGAACAGTTATCACAATTGACGCGGCTACCGGTAAGGTAACCCCTGTTGCTTCCGGTGAAGCTAATGTTACAGCAACTATCAAGGGCACAACAATTTCCGCCGCCTGCAAGGTGACTGTAACAAACCCTCTTACAGAAATTATACTCGACCACATCAATATAGTTAAAGGCGCAGAGGACAGCGAAATTACATATACTACCGTTCCCGCAAGGCCCGACGCGTTTACAGCAACATTTGAATCCTCCGACACTGCGGTTTTCACGGTAGTTGAAAAGTCCGGCAAATTCTATGTTCACGCTGTTGAGGTAGGCGAAGCCGAGCTTATAGCTAAGGTTGACAACAAAGAGGTCGGCAGATGTGCAGTAAAAGTTACCGATAAGCTTATTCCCGCAGAAAGCGTTGAACTGGACAAAACTACACTTATGCTTGAGGTAGGCGGTACCGATGTACTGAAAGCTTCTGTAAATCCCACCGACAGCACAGACAAGGTTGTGTGGACTTCCGACAAACCCGACATCGCTTCCGTTGAAAACGGCACAGTTACCGCGAATGCGGTAGGCACAGCCACCATTACCGCTAAAGCGGGCGAACAGACAGCAGTCTGCACCGTTACGGTAAATGCAAAAACAATAACCATCACCTCGGTAACTCTCGATAAAACCGAAGCAACAGTTACAGAAGGTGAAACCGTTGAGCTTACAGCAACCGTAAAGCCCGACACCGCAACCGAAGACAAAACAGTAACATGGACGTCCTCGGACGAAACCGTAGCCACCGTTAAAGACGGCGCAGTAACAGGCGTAAAGGAAGGCGAAGCGACCATTACCGCAAAAGCGGGAGCAAAGGAAGCCGCCTGCAAGATCACCGTTACCAAGAAAGCGGAAGATACAAAGCCCGAAGAAACCAAACCCGAGGACACTAAGCCCGAAGAACCCGACCCCGGAAAGACCTTTACAACATACGAGCTTAGCGAAGCCGAAAGAGCACTGCTTTCCGACCCCAAGACTACGTTCACAATCAAGTACAACAGCCCCAACGGCTGGAACGACATAGGCTTCGGCGCAAGCATGGCAGACGGAACATGGGCTTCAGGCGCTCTCCCCGCACAACAGGGCGAAGGCACTCTCGTTGTTACTGTTGAAGAGCTTATCCCTCAGATGAAAACGGACGATAAGGCAATAACAAGCCTTGAGGGCGTTTCCTACTTCAAAATTGAAGGATACAACGATACCGTATTCACAAGCGTTGAAGTTAAGGAGTCCACAGGAGAAGAGCCGGGCCCCGGCGACGGAGAAGCGGTAATTCTCTTTGAAGGCGAAGGCAGGGAAAACACAGACATCAAGATCAATACCATCAAAAAGTATAAAGACAGCGCAATAATCACTGTAACATTTACGACAGCCGCTGCCGAGCCCGAAGGTCAGACCCTTGACGACTGCAATTTCGGCACGCTTGCGGCAAGCAACAACACAGGCGCAGGCGGATGGTGGTCACAGCCGGTAGAGGCGGCTTATTGGAACAAGAACTCTTCGGAAGGCATCAACGCATGGGGCGACGCGGGCACATTTAAGACCACAGTAGCCGATTACGTAAAGAATCTTCAGGACTGCGAGGATATTTCCGAGATCGCAACGGCGTGGGCTTGTCCTTGGAACGGAACCGTTATCAATAAGGTAACCATAGAAGGCGAGCTTATAGGCGGCGCCAATCCTCCCGACGAAACGGGCAAACCCGACGACACAACTTCACCTAAGCCCAATGTACCCTCCGGCGGCGGAAGCTTCTCTGTTCCCGGCGGAACAACAACCACAACACCTCCGGACACAACAACGCCTCCCACCGATTCCGGCAGCGCCGTAACCCCCGAAACAACTCAGCTTGTAAACAGCGACAGCACCGTTAAGGTTGAATTTGCGGCAGGAAGCGTAAAGGCAGGAGCGGTGCTGGAAGTAAAGAAGGGCGCGGAAACCGCGACATCCGCCACCTTCGACATTACCCTTAAGCTTGCTGATGCGGCTATTCAGCCCGACGGCACTCTGACAATCACAATAAGCGTTCCCGCCAACCTGCTGGGCGCTGAAAATTACTATGTATACCGCGCAGAGCAGGACGGCACCTACACCGATATGCTGGCTGTCTTCGCAGACGGCAAGGTAACCTTTAAGACAGGTCACCTGAGCGAATATGTGATTTCCACCGTTAAGCTCAGCGATACGGGCGCAGAGGAAGGCGATTCCGCTTCCGCAGAGAATTCCGATAACGGCGGCGGAAATGTCAACACAGGCAACGCCGGTCAGGTTCCCGATGAAGGAAACGCAGGCAATACCGACAGCGGCAAAACAGATGACAAGAATGTGGCCACCGGCATGGTTCTCGCCCTTGTTCCCGCAGCGGCAGCAGCGGCAGCGGTTATTATCTCTAAGAAGAGAAAGTAATTTTATTGTTGCTTTTAGGGATTGATTTCTTAATAAAAAAAGCACACCTCAGGAATGAGGTGTGCTTTTTATACTATATTGAATCGGCTATTGACATTCTTCCGTTTTACGTATATAATTATAAGATAACGGTTGACGTTAAAAAATAATAACGCCTTCCAGCGAAAGGAGCGGTTTAAAAATGAGAAGCTGCGGAATTTTAATGCACATTACAAGTCTTCCATCGCCTTATGGGATAGGTACTTTCGGAAGCGGCGCGGAACGCTTTGTGGATTGGCTTAAAGCGGCGGGACAACAGTATTGGCAGGTGCTTCCGTTAGGCCCCACAGGCTTTGCCGACAGCCCTTATCAGGCGTTTTCCGCTTTCGCGGGAAATCCTCTTCTGATTGATCTGGACGATCTTGTACAAAAGGCGCTTCTTACAAGGGAGGATTGTCTTAACGCAGATTTCGGAGCCGACCCGCGCTTTGTGGATTACGAAAAGGTTAACCGTACCAAAATGACTCTTCTTAACGAAGCGTATAAGCATTTCAGCGAGGACGTGGGTTATCTTTCCTTTGTAAAAGAAGAAGCGGCCTGGCTGGAGGATTACGCTTTGTTTATGTCCATAAAGGAAAGCTATAATTTACAGCCCTTCTGGCTCTGGGACAAGGATTTAGCAAACCGTAATTCGGAGGCTATGAAAAAAGCGGCCGAGGAGCATGTGGAAAGGGTCGGCTTCTGGAAGTTTGTTCAATATATATTTTTTGATCAATGGAAAAGGCTTCGCAGATATGCAAACAGGAACGGGATAAAAATAATAGGCGATATGCCCTTTTACGTATCTTTGGACAGCTCCGACCTGTGGACTCATCCCGATTTGTTTCAGCTTAAGGGAGCGGGTAATCCTACTGCGGTTGCGGGTGTTCCGCCGGATTATTTCTCGGC
>CANDLP010000190.1 GCA_947385505.1 uncultured Clostridia bacterium | reverse complement strand
CGGTTGCGTCATCGGGTAATACTGTTGCTTCAAGCTGAGCGGTTTTGCCTTTTTCTATGGTTAGTTCTTTGGTTAGGGTTATGCTTTCAACAGGAATATCTGTTACAATGGGGTTACCCATTACTTTAATGATACTGGCATTCCAACCATTAAAGAAAACAGAACTTAATGTAAAATTATCCCAATCTTTATCGTTAGTAAACGCTGCGAAAATATCAGACACTTTTACATCAGCAGTTGTAATTTCTTCATCTCTTCCAGATGCGGCTGCTGCGGGACTATCTGGTTGATACCAATATGTAGATTTAGAGGTATTACCATTCTCGTCAGGATTGATTGAAACGTTTTGATCTACCAATTTACCAAATACAGCCACCTTTGCCCATATACAGTATTGTGAATTTTCATCGTTGTGCGTACCGTGGCCACATGCACTGGCTAAGTCAGTTTTATACGTAATGCTTAGACTTTCATATCTTTGAAGTTCCTCAGCAGGAATCTCATTTGGAAGTGTTGTTTGTCCGTTTGCATCTATTTCACGTGATACCGATCCAATAACAGCATTACTTGAATTGTAAAACGTTGCGCTGTTAATGCTAAAAGTAGATGGTGTTGTTTTATCACCATAATTCATATAACCGATTTGGAATTGAGGATCACTAGCCAAAGTACCTGTTTCACTTATTTTATCCCACACTATTTCAGTGTTACCACCTGTGGTCTCCCAGTTAGAACCGTCTTTCCAAATACCCCATTGTGCTTCTCCTGTTGGATCAACAAAATTTGAAGCAAACTTACCATTTGCATAAGATATTGATGTCACACTAAGAACAATTTTTTCAACGTCAGCACGTATAGAATTATCAATTGGAATAGTATAGTTAACTGAAACACTTGTGCCCCATTCATCATTGCCTTCAGGCGGTGTTACAGTATGCGAAAACAAGGGGAAATATTCAGCCGCATTCAACGTTATCGACGTAAAAGTAACCGCCGAAATCGTCATCGCACCGGCAAGTATCCCCGCCAGAATCTTTTTCATTTTCATGAAAAAAGTCCTCCTTATATTAAAATATTTTGCATTATGTAGTCAAAATATATTTAACTACCTATAATAAGAATTATACAGATTTTTAGAATAAAAGTCAACTAAAATTATTACAAAGTTTATAATAATTTTACCACATTTTGCACAAAAGTTTATTAAAATATATCAAAAAATCGGTTTTTTTAGCTAATAAAAGAAAAAAAGAAACACACAGAGACGGTTAAGTCATAGTGTGTTTCATAAAGGGGTGATGTGATGTATAATGCTGCCACTTCTTTTGAAAGGAGGTGAGGTGAAGCTTATCGGCAACATTATAGTATTATTATACACCTTAGATCATTGTTTGTCAAGAGGTGTATAATTTTTATTTATTTGGTTTAATTATAGGGTAAGCCTGAGGTTTCCGATGTTTTGATACTGCTGTACCATAAATAATACTAATCTCTTTCAACTCTGTATATTACGTCAGTTCAAAATGGGATTGGTATAAAATAAAAAAACGGCGGTATAAAACAATGCCCCCGAATAAGGAAAACCAAACTACCGATTACATTCACAGCTTTATGTCTTTGCTAAGCAATGATTTTGTGGTCTGAGCTTTCAAACGGGGGGGAACCTTTATGTCTTTCAAGGCGGGGTCGCTCTGGACTTCCAGCACATTTTTCAGCATCTTTTTCAGAAGAGGAAGCATTAGATTTTTTTCTTTTTCAGTTATTCCCTTCAGCAATACATTGTCCAGATCTCTATACGACTCTTCAAGATATTTTTGTGTTTCAAGACCTTTCTCAGTTATGGTGATCAGGGTTCGCCGCTTGTCTTCCGGATCGACGGTCAGGACAAGCAAATCATCATAAGCCATTTTTTTCATGGCAACGGACACCGTCGCCGCACTGTACTTTATGTCCCGGCAAAGCATAAGTTCGGTCACATTATCATGTTGGGACAAACTGGTAAGAATGGCCATTATGCACTGGGACACGCCGGTAGCGGGATTTCGGGACTTAATCTTTTTCGGGGTAATGGTTTTGAGTCTTTTGGAAATATCATTGATGTATGAAGAGATTGTGAAATCGCTTCTTTCCAAAAGAGAATTCTCGAAAATTCCATATTTCCGTTGGTTTATAACGGATTGGGAATTTTCGGGGTTGGTTTGTTTCGTTCTTGGCATTGTGTGGGACTCCTTTTTTTGATTTTATACGCTTTAATAATACCGCACAGTGCGCTTGAAGGCATTGTGTGGCATTTCTTAAATTATATACTTTTTTTTAAAAGGTGTCAAGAGATTTTGTGGCTAATTTAATGCGCAATATATCAGAGCGCGTTCGCATAAACTCAATACGCATCGTACCGGCAAATTTCGCCTTGGAGGAAACAAAATTATACTCGATAATCTGCATATTGATTTTATTTGAACACGCTCTAAAGTAAAATATATTATTTGCTTTCGGTCAAAATTATTTCTATATCAAGGGTTCTTTCTTTTACAAGGCTTCCGAAATAACCGCCGTTGCTGTCTGAGGTGCTTCTTATAACGGTAACGGTGACTTTATCCCCCGCGCTTAAGCCTTTAGTGGCTTCCTGTACATCGTAAACGCTTTCAACGTCCGCTCCGTTTACCTTAACGATAAGATCGCCTATCATGAGTCCGCTTTGAGAAACGGGCGCGTCCTGATTTATCTCCGTTACCAACAAGCCGGTGGAGGGAAGTCCGTAAAGCTGCGCCATATAAGTGTTGGATATCTGAGCGGTAATGATTCCCAGAGCGGGACGGCCGGTAACATAGCCGAAGTTGATAAGGTCGCTTATAACGGGCTTGGCTTCGTTTATTGTAATGGCGAATCCGAGGTTTTCAATGCTTGAATCGTCTGCCACAAGCTTTGAGTTTACTATGCCGACAACGTTCCCGTACATATCGAACAAACCTCCGCCGGAGTTTCCGGGGTTGATGGCGGCGTCGGTCTGAATGGAGCTTAACTCATAGCCTTTTCCGTTGGAGTAGCGGTTAAGTCCCGAAATGATTCCTCTGGACATAGACTTGTTGAGTCCTGCGGGGTTGCCTATGGCGGCAACCTCCTGACCTATATTAAGCTTAGAGCTGTCGCCGAGAGGGGCGGCGGTAAAGGGCTGTTCACGTCCGATTTTAAGAACGGCAAGGTCGGTGGCGCTGTCGGAGCCTACCACTACTGCTTCCATTTCCTCATCTTCGCTGAATTTATCCGAAACGGTAACGGTAACTTTTGCCGCGCCTTTTACCACATGATAATTTGTCACTATATATCCGTCGGTGGTAAAGATTATGCCGCTGCCGGTGCCCTGCTTCACATAATCAACGGAGGAATCGCCGTAATAGCCGTTATTTGCCACATAGTTCCCAACAACGACAACGCTTTCGTTTACCGCGTTGTAAAGCTGTTCATAGGAATAAGCCTTTGTGGTATTCATATTTGCCATATTTTCAAGGGAGGACAGATCGTCGCTTATTTCATTTTCGGGCTTTACATATTCGGTGGTAGTGGAGTTTTCTTCGGGGGCATTATTTTCCTTGCCTTCCGTTGTGCCGGGAACGCGGGGGTTCTCGGAGCCGTCTGGCTGGTCGGCGATGATATGGGAATTGTCGTCTAATCTGCTTGCCAGATAAGAACCGCCGAAACCGCTGGCGCTTCCGAATACTATTGCGGCGACAATTACGCCTATTACTAAGCCGGTGCTTGTTTTCTTTTTCTTGGGCGGCTTTTGATTGTTATTGCTGGGGTCGAATTGATTGTATTGGTTATTTTGAGGATTTTGATTCGGGTCGGTGGAAAAGTTATAGGTTGGCTGGTAACCGTTGTTATTTTCGTACATAATTAGTTACTTCCTTTCATATGGGAGCTTTATGTATCGGGCGTCTTTCGCGTGTGGCGTTTTTCGCTGTCTGAGGTTTCGTATTTTGAATACGCTCTCACTTGCCCCCGACTTAGTTCTTGTGTTTTGTTTTGATGATTGTATTATAAACCTTTATTGTGAAAAAAAAGTGTTTGATAATTTACAAATCGGGAAAAGTGAGGAGAAAGAAAAAGAGGTAAATGTGATAGGTTTTTGCGGCTGCGCCGATTTTTCTTTTTATTTTTTCAATGCTTCAAGCGCGATACCGCATTCAATTCTTTTCCTTTGCATTTCACAGGCAAGCTTATTCGGCTTCTGTACATCTCCCTCATACTGAAAACTATTGGCATTACACCCGCCCGAACAATAAAACCGCGCCCAGCACTCCGAACACCCGCTTTTACTGTAAATATGCGTTTTAGCAAAATAATCCTTTATTTTATTATCAATAACCCCGTCAAATATATTCCCCATTTTCCACTGTTCCATACCCACAAACTGATGACAGGGATAAACCTCACCGTCCGGCGTAACCGCCACATACTCATTTCCGCAGCCGCAGCCCCTCAGCCTTTTAATCGCGCAGGGTCCCTGATCCAGATCTATTTTAAAATGGAAAAAGTTAAATCTGTCCGGATTTTCCCTCATTATTTTATACAGCCTGTCATATTCCTCAAAAACCTTGGGCAGATCGGACTCGGTCAAAGCATAGGGGAATTTCGGATCGGTCACCACAGGCTCCACCGAAAGCTGCTTAAACCCTAAATCTGCCATATGAAGTATATCGTTGGCAAAATCAAGGTTATATTTGGTAAAGGTACCTCTTATATAATAGTCCGTCCGTCCCTCTCCGGTTCTTCCTTCAACCAATTTCTTGAATTTGGGGACAATTATGTCATAGCAGCCCTTATGATTTGGGGTAAACCTTATGCGGTCGTTGACTTCCTTCCTTCCGTCCAGCGACAGAACGCAGTTTGACATTTCACGGTTGATAAACTCCGTTTTTTCATCGTCCAGCAGCATACCGTTGGTTGTTATGGTAAAGCGGAAATTTTTATTATGCTTTTTTTCGACACTTCTCGCGTATTCTACCGTTTCTACGACAGTATCCCACGCCATCAGCGGTTCTCCGCCGAAAAAGTCCAGTTCGAGGTTCTCTCTTCCAAAGGATTTTTCTATTAAAAAGTCGATCGCCTTTTTCCCTATATTTGGGGGCATTGTCTTTCTTCCCGTTCCGAAGTCTCCCGTTTCCGCAAAGCAGTATTCACATCTCAGGTTACAGTCGTGGGACACGTGAAGGCACATTGCCTTTATCGGCGCGTTCAGGCTTTTGTCGGCAAACTGCCTGTATTCGTCCTCGGAAAACAGAATCTTGTCTTTATAAAGCCCCTCAAGTTCTTCAAGACATTCCGATATATCCTCTTTCGGATATTGGGGTAGC
>CANDLP010000189.1 GCA_947385505.1 uncultured Clostridia bacterium | reverse complement strand
CTGTCTATCACCTGATTATGCTTGTCCACCTTCCTTTCAAGCTGTTCTATCCGATAGGCTGTCAGCCTGCTTGAAGCTAAAATTCCGCCCAATGTCCCCACAAGCGTAAACAGCCCCGAAATAACAGCGACAATTATCGCGCTATCCATTGGTTTCCTCCTTTTCCCCGCTTAACTCCGCGATCTCCGCCCTTATCGCTTCCGCGCGGCTTTCCAGCTCCGCCAAAATCCGTGTGTCCTCTTCCGTATCCGTCCCCGCCGCAATCGCCCTCAGCGGACGTATCGCCTGTCTGTCGATTTCGTCAAGCTCTGCCTTAAGCGCCTCTATACTCTCCTCATTGCTCTGTTTCATTTGGACAGCTTCGGAAATAACAATATCAATCAAATTCCCGTTTTCGTCCTCCACAGGCTCCCAAGAGGGCGCGGAAAGTATTTTCCACGCCAGCTCCGATTCGTCATCTACAACCCACTTAGGCTGATTGCAGTCAAAGCCCTCCAAAAAATTGGAATCGGGATTACAGGGATTTATTCGGCATGATCCGTCCTCAAATATAATCATTTCAGTATGTCCTCCTTCGTTTAAGATAATCTGAGCGCCGCATAGTATACGGTCGTATCTAAATTTGTGCCGCCCGTAAACTTAAGCGTTGCCGAGCTTGCCGACTGTGACAGATTAACGGTAAACAAACCCGCCAGATTGTCGGAGCCCGCATAGGAATTCAAAACAATCAGGGTTCTGTAAGCTGCATGATTAAGAACCCACAGAAAAACAATGTCCGTTTTGTGGGAAATCGTAACCGTTTTTGAAATAGGTCCGCTTGTTGTTCTCAGAATAGTCTCTTTTCCGTATGTAACGTTTATTCCCGAAATCTTTATCTCGTTCATCTTATTTTTATCGGCGGCGCTCATAAGCCCCGCCGCAGAAGCGGAAGCGTTTGTATCCGGAATTTTTACCGTTCGTGCATTCATTCCCGTAATGTGTCCGCTCCCGTCCGAAACAGGCTGAGAAATGCTGAACATGCCGCCGAAGGCGGGGGTCTGGTTTGCCGCAGGCACTCCCGTTCTCGCGGTATAAGAGGGGTGAGCGTATGCGTTTGCCCCCGCCGCTATTCCGTCAAGCTTTTTCTTATCGGCGGCGCTCATTAAGCCGTTGACTGATTGTGTTGCCGCCGAATAAGTAGTGTTCGTATCGGGCGGAGTCTGCCATGTGCCGTCGCCTCTTAAATACCTGCCCTGAGCTCCTGCCGCAGGCGCTGGCACAAGTCCCGCTCTTCCCGCCGCCGAAGCGGAAGCGCCGCCCATATTGGAATAAGTCGTGTTATTGTCCGCTCCCCACACCGCCGTTCCGTCGGAAGCCCACCTTAAAATTTGACCGCTTGATCCGCCTGCGGGAATATGTTTGTTTCCCGATGTGACGGGGTGAGCGTATTTATTGGCGCCCGCCGTTATCCCGTCAAGCTTGGCTTTGTCTGCCGCGCTCATAAATCCGTTTGCACTTTGAGACGCCGCCCCGTGAGAATGGCTTCCCGCCGCCTTGCCGTTCCAAGCGGTTCTTTCCGCCGCCGTTACATGCTTTACACTATCCGCGAGGTGTATTATCAGCTCCTTTACCGCTTTTGCAATCTTCCCCATAGCCGTGCCGAATTTCTCCCCGCTTGCAAGCTCCGCCGCTGCGGCGGGAGCGGTATAAGTGGGCGTTTGTTCGTTGGTGGAAACGTTGGGTACATTTCCGAGTCCCACCTGCGCTTTGGTTACCTCGTGCGGGTTGGACCTGTTTTCAATATGCCCGTTCATTTCCGACAGATCCTCAACCGTGGCAAAGGTATTCGGGGTAACCGAAACGGTTATATTTTCCAAGTTATTTACGGGAATCACAAAGTCATATTCCAGCAAATATTCCGGATTATCCTCTTCCTTCGGTACGATTTCACCGTTTTCGTCCTGTATCACTGCCAACAGCACGGGAACCGCGCCGCTTCCTTCAAGCCTTGCGAAAAGCCCTATCTGTTTTATACAATACTCCTCTGATACGCCCTTGTTCTGAACCCTCACATTTACCGTCACGCCGTTTTCGATGCGTTCGGTTTTGGCAATATGCAGCAAGCGCTTAGGCTCGGCTATCTCTTTCATCGCCATCAGCGATACCGCCGGCGAAACGTTTTCCCCTCCCGCCGCCGAGGTTATTTCAAGTTTCCCCCCTAAAACGCATTCGGTCAGCAGCGACAATCCGTCGTTGGTAATTACAGCTTCCTTCCAAGCCATATTTATGATCCTCCCTTTCCTTTTTCAGAACCTGCTCACATGAACGGTAATTTTTTTATGCTTTCCGCAAGCCTTTATTCCCGCAAACAAAACAGGCTCCTTTTCCGCTTTAAACGTGACGCTGTTGTAATAATCCGCCGTAATATTCGCGGGGATCATTTCTGCGAGCAGCTTTTTGACCTCGGCGGTTCTTCCGAAGTCCCTGAGATGAGTCACTACTCTTAAAAAATATTCGTTTTCAAATTTCCTTGTTACCGAAAAATCATTCCCGCAAATCACTTCAAGCTGTTTTAAAAGCATTCTGTAAGCATACGGAAGCTTACTGAGCCACTTTACCTTGACCGCGTCCCGCCTTGCTTCAAGGCCGGAATCCCTATCCGGCAGTATTCCCGTCAGCTTTTCAAAACGCCCGATTCCGTACTCGTCCGCGGCGTCGATAAAGCTGTTGTTCAAAGCCCGAGCCGACTGCTCCCAAATCAGCTTAAATTCGGGATTTTCCGCGTCAAGAGCCGCCTTAAGCTCGTCATATTCCTTTAAAAAATTCGGGAGATATGATAAAAGATCAATATTTTCTTTTCTGTTAACCTTCAATTTCAATACCTCCCGACACCGGTATTTGCAAACTTGTGAGTAAAAGGTTCTTTTCCGCGCCGTTAAGCCTTGTGCCCCCTATATCCGCCACACCTTTTATTGCTAAAATGCGCGTTTCTATCTGGCTTATCCGAACCGCAGACGCTGTGTTTTCGCCCCAATTTTTCCGCAGTTCGAGAAGGTACTCCGAAACTGCATTCTCTATGTTTTCCCAAAGATTTTTTTCGCTGTAACCCTCTTCAAAAGCTATTTTTAGGGCAATATTCACCCGCACCGGTTCGGCGCTCTGTACCTTGACTATATGTCCTATCGGCGCCAGTCCAAGCCCTTCTCCACCGTAAGGCTCCGGATCGATTTTCTCCTGAACCTTAGCTATCAGTTCGGGGCTTGCTTCCTCAAAATCTGCGCCGAGAATTGTCAATAAAACCGTTCCCCCGACTGTCAGCTTTTTTTCGATTGCCGCCCTGAAAACCGTGTCAAGCCATGTTTTTGTGCCGCCCGAAAGAGTATCTTTTATACCGTTGTACCATGCTTTCACCTCGTCGGACGGCATCATTTCGGCGGGTCTTATATCCCCGTTCCAGACGCGCGTTACCTTGGTTTGCCCCACCCCCGCTATGGCGTTGGTTTTAGTGATATAATCCTTGACATTGCCTCCGAAGGCTTTGTCCTCGAAGCTGTCAAAATACCTCCGCCGAAGCTCTTCCGTGTCCTCCTCGTCCTCTCCGGGGATTAACAGCTCGGTAAGCTCGGCAGTTTGAAGTCCGCTGACGTAATCTATCGGGGTAAGCTGTCCCAGATAGTGATTACCCGCGCTTCCCGCCTGTTCGCATTCGGCTTTATACACTCCGTCGGAAATTTTTTCGGTTACAATAAAATTTATTTCGCCGATATTAAAGCGTTTACCCGAAACGTCAATGCTTTCGGGCGTAAACTCGCCCCTGCACACCGCTTTGGAAGCGGGATAAGGGGTTATCCCCCTTTCGGCGCAGCGCTTTATCAGAAATTCCCGCGAAGCCGTGTCCCCGAAGCTTTCATTTATCACCCGCTCCAGCTCTATGTACAAGGACATAATTTCCAGAGCGGCAGGGGAGTGAGCGTCCCATATCACCGAACCCTCCCGTTTGTCAAGCTTACTGCTGACGCGGGACATCATGCGTTCTAAAATATCATTATAGGTTACGTGCTCAAACATTTACGCTCCTTTCCGCATCAAAGGCTCCGAAAATTGTGTGTACAATAAAACGGACAGATACAACACCCTTTTCGCTTAAGTCAAATTGAAAATCCGCAACGCTTTCGATACGCTTGTCCCAAAGGAGCGCTTCCGCTATGCGCCTTTCCAGCTCGGGACAAACGTAGGAAACAGGCTGCCCGAACAGGTCGGCAAGCTCTATCCCATAATTGCCCGAATAAATTATACTGCCGTACCGCTCGGTCATAAGGATTTTGTAGACTGCCTGCTTCATGGCTTCAATCTCGTCGGCTTTGCCCTTAATGTATTCTTTTTCCCTGTCCATTCGGTGGGTAAGGGTGGGCTGTTCTTTGATTTCGATATTTCCGTTTTCAAAGCTGATTTTAGGTATCATCCAATCCACTCTCCTATCGCCGTATGCTCGCATACGCGGTCTAAAACCACAAATCTTTGTCCCTTGTCAAAGCGTATCAAAAGCACCTTTTCGCCCGTTTTCAGACCGTTGTAAATCATGATTTTTTTGCGCCCTTTGTACGCGTGCTTATGTTTTGTATCAAGATTTCCCGTATCGCTGGGTCCCGCGGGAGTGACGTGAGTATGATCGGGTATCATGAAATCGTCGTTTACGGTGAAATGGCTCACTTCTATGTCTACCCAATGGTCGGTTACCGCTTTGGTAAGCACAAGCTGTTCCGCACCCAAGGTCAATTTTTGCTCCACAAGGATTTTCAAAGGATCCGCGCTTATTACGCTTCCGAAATACACCTCCACGGGCTTGTCCGCCTTTACCGCGTCCATAGCCGCCTTTTTTACCGCTTTTACAAGCTCCGAGGCGTCAGGCATTTATCTCACCGCCTTTCAATGTCAAGTCCATAAAGTGTTCGTCAAGGTTAAAGGTGTGTACGGCTTTTTCAACAAGCATAAAATTGTTTACGGTCATGTCTCCTAAATCAAGCCTTACCGCGATCATGCTGCCCGCCCTTACATTGCAGTCGCCGAAGGCTTTTGTTATTCTGAGCTTGCGGGTTTTCGCGTTGTATAGTTTTAAAAGCGCATTTGCTTTGGCTTGCCCGTTTTCGCCTTCTTTAAGGGTGTCAAAGTACTGTAAAACTCCCCAGCTGTTGATGTTAGAGCCGTCCTGAGCAATGTATACTTCTCTTTTGCCGCTGTCCTCGTTATCGTAGGTCAGCTTGATTTTGTTGCAGGTGTCTGAATCTATGCTTGAAGAATATTCGTAATTTTCGCCGCTTTCCTCGTCTATCAGGAGATAGCCGCCGTCTTTTTTTACGAACATGGAGGAAATGTTTTTCAG
>CANDLP010000188.1 GCA_947385505.1 uncultured Clostridia bacterium | reverse complement strand
ATAAAATCAGTATGCAGATTTTCGAGCACAATTTTGTCGCCTGCAAGGCAAAATTGTGCAGGAATATTATCATATTTCAAAAAAATTAACGCAGCAGGCGGCAAAATTTGCCTAAAATATGCGTGCTGAGCTTTATGTGAACGCGTTCTAATAAGTACAGCATAAAATTTTGAGAAAGGGTAATTGAGTTGACAAAGGAAAACGCTGTTGAACTAAAAAATGTATCATTAAAACTGGGGAAAAACGTAATTTTAAACAATGTTTCTTTTTGCGTTCCACAAGGTGAAATCTTTGGCTTGGTGGGTCATAACGGAGCCGGAAAGACAAGCCTGCTTAAAATAATGCTTGGTATGATTGTTTCATATACAGGTAGTCTTATATTTTTTAATGATACAGATCTTGAAAAACAAAGAGCCAAAATTGGTTCGGTTATGGATGCGTTTGAAACAGAAAAACAAATAAGTGCTTTAAAATATGTTGCAAGGCTGGCATATATGATAGGGAAAAATGATAAGAGCTATGTCGAAAGGATATTGCATAAAGTAGGAATAGATAACACCGGCAATAAACCAATTGGAAATTTCTCACTTGGTATGAAAAGACGGCTTGATATTGCTTGCGGAATTATAAATTCTCCTGAAATACTTATTTTGGACGAGCCGTTTAACGGTATTGACCCCAAAGGTATGAATGAAATCAGAATTCTTTTACAACAGTTGTCAATAGAGGGGACCACAATTTTTATAACAAGCCACAACATTCCAGAGCTTATGAAGTTTGCTACTATATTCGGTGTAATAAGTAAGGGAGAGGTCTCTGATGTAATTTCTTCTTCGGAACTTCATACCTATGAGCAATATAAATATGTTGCGGAGATTGAAAATCGATCTGCATTTGCGAAAAAAACAGAGCAGTTATCAAGTCGAATAATGTATAATTTTAATTCTCCAAGTGAAATAAATGTATTTGGCACTACTGAAAAAGAAATATTGGATCAGCTTGATAAAATGCAAGAATTTATTAAAGGCACTCCTCGAAAAGTGCGCATGAACGATGAAGAAGTACTGCTCTGGAAAATGGGGATACATGAATGAAAATAATAAAAGCCTCTTTAAAAAGATTGTTTTTTTCTTCAAAATATTTGATACATATAATATTGACAGCTATATTGTCGATTATGAGCGTTAAAATACTAAAAATATTTAACAATGCAGTATGTTTTCTTCCGACCGAAGTTGTTAATGCTTTTAAGATTGGTAATAACTACAATATAGGAATTTTGTCATTGCGCACTTTAGATATTACAGACAGAATTTTCTGTGACGACATTATTACCGGAATATTATCAGGCAGTTTTTCTCATTGTTTACTTGTATTTCTTATAACAACATTTATTGGTTTTGAGAAAAAAAGCGGTTATTTGAAATTTGCAATTGTCAGAGGAGAAAATCGTAATAAGCTTTATACTAAATATATTATTTCATCCGCGGTTTCACTTCTGCCTTTCATTGTTGTATGTCAACTCGGTGTTTTGCTGTCATTGGCAATAAACGGAATGACGGAAATACAAAACATAAATTATGTGGTACAGGTTGTTGCGATACAAGTCTTAATGATTATAGGAATAGGCATAGGTGTAGCTGTTATATCTGTTTTAACAAAAAATGCGGCAATAATTTGTTTATGTATTGTACTTATCGCTCCCTTGCTGCCAAGTTATATAAGTGTTTTTACAAAAGGAAAGATTGATATATCCAAATATTTACTGCTGTCCCGGCTTATAGAGTCCGGATCAATGAATGAAACGGATATTATTACAAATATATGCTTAACTTTATTAACGGGAATGTTATTTTACATTATCGGTTTATTATGGTTTAAGCATAAGGATTTTTAAAAATGAAAGGAAAAAGCAATGTCAATAGAAAGAGCAATTTACGGTTCGTTTCAAAACGGAATAAAGGGCAGAAATCAAGGTTTTCAATACTACACATACACTTTAGGGTACAAAGATATTATAGATTCATTCCCTTTCATTGACAGTATGGTTGTATCATCTTACAGAGCACCATCAACATATGGCTACTACGAATGGTTTAGCGGCGTTGAACATAATATAATTAACTGCAATAAGGCTTCCGAAATGGCAAAGGAGGAACATCCGCGTTGTTTTAGTTTCTGTAAAAAAAATATTGGGGATAAAGAAAAAGCCGTTTTCATTTATGCAAAAGATTTGGGATTCGATTGGACAGGACAAAGACCTTTAACACCGTACCAATGCGCAACCATATGTGATTTGTCAGATGTAACCAAATCACCTGTTTTTTATTGCTCATCACCCGTAGTGTGCTGTGATATATTAAGAGAGTGCTTTTTTCCAAACGACAATTCTGTAATTGATTCAAGTTTTTTAAAAAATGAATGTTCGCTGGATTCGAATAATGATATTCAGCTTGTTCATACAGCAGGTTTTACCAACATAACGCTTGATGAGATTTTAAATTTTATAAATGAGGAAGGTGAAGAAAGGCTACATACATTAAAAAGTCTTGTTACATCACTATTAAAGCTAAAAGACGGCGACCTTAGCTGCAGGATTGTGTTGGCTGACAGTAAAGAAAATAACGTAATGTGGATTGCAGCATTGTCATATATTTTTCCGGTGAAAAACTGCTTGAATCTAAGCTTTACCACGTATGGATATTCAATTACAGATTTTGATATAAACGGTGTGTATGTAGCAGCGCTGAATAATGTTTCGGAAGAGCAAGGAATGCCTTCTACTGATTATGAATTCAGTAAAGTAGTATCCTCGTTTTCTGTTTATGATTTTAAAGAACAGTATTTCGCGCCCAATGTTGAAGTGGAAGATAATTTATTTATGTCTATGATTGAAAATTCCTTTACTGTCAATATGGACAAATTGTTGGATGCATATAAGCAATATATTGAAGAATTTACAACATACAGGCAACTGAACAGTAAATACATATGGGGCTATTATTTGTATGTGCTGCTTCACACCAAAATGACCTTGTCCAACAGCGATTTGCAAGGAGGGCTTGAATTTGCGTTAGAGTATGCTTTAGAAACAGAAAAAACACTTGTGTTAAACTGTTTTTTTGAAAATATAGATAAATACTCGACAGATGAAGAAGCGATATCAATCTTTTGTAAGTATTTTAAACAACTTTGCACAGAAAAAAATATTTTGTCAAAAGATATTATTATAAATAGGTTTACAAGTTATATTACAGATTTAATTGCAAATGACAGCTTTGATAATTTACATAAATTTTCAAATATAGTGAGTTTGACTGAAAAAATATGCGAGTTATCGGAAGGTGAATTGGAAACTATAATTGTTGGTAACCTTCAATTTGGTGCAATTGCAAATATTGTTTCTACAGTACATGATAAGTGGAAAAAAGCATATTTAAATAGCGCTATTTGTTACTACATTCGTTCTGAAAAAATCACTATAAAAAAAGATGATGCGCTCTATAATGTTGTCGTAAAAATAGTTGCTGATATAATTGAAAATGAAACCGAAAAAGAACTAAAAATAGTAGATAAATTTATAAATCAATCGGAAAAAATAATAACCGAAACAGAATCATGGTTTATATATAATGATGCTATTAATAGGGCTTTGTTGTCAAAAAATTATGAGTTATTATCAAATACAGTAATCACAGCAATTGCTAAAAAGTATATAAACAGCGATTCCAATACTAAAGCTGCCATCGTTAAAACCGTAACAAAATATAGTTTGCCTGACCAATATATCCTTTGTATAATCCAGTCAATTTCAAGATTGGAGAACTTCGATGATGTCTTAAAGAACTATACCGTCTTAATAATTAATAACGGAAAAGATGTTCAAGCCTATGTAGGCTTAATAAAACACTTTGTTCATGAAGGGTTGGAAAAAATATGCGGCAATGCAAAATTAAGTACACAAATTCTTTTTGAAGCATATGAGTTTTTCAAAATTTGCGATGAAAAATGCAGATCAGATTTTGAGTACACTGAAGCGAAGACGCTTATTGAAGCATACTTCAGTGCTTTATTAAAGGAACATGATAATTTTATTATTTCCCATGATCAGGCTAAAGAGCTTAATTATCTATATGCCGAATATGTTAAGATGGGGGGCAAGGATAATCTTGCTATCGTTTCTGCTTTTCTTTTAATAAACGAAATGTCATCAAATACGAATAACAAAGGTAAATGTATTTTTACGGGAGAAGGCATAAATTCAATTGACTATAGTTACCTGCCTCAAAAAAGAAAAAGCAGTTTTTTACAATCTACAGCGTTGTTTTGTTCAAAGTATTGGGCAAATAACGAAATTGCTCCTAATTTCACTGGATTGTTTGCTGTGTCAGATAAATCAGAGCGTTATGAGGCGATGAGTATTTTGTTAGCTAAAATTGCGAACGAATTTATTGAGAATAATAATATAAAAAATAGATATCGATATATTGCTGACCTCATAGAGTATGGAATAGTGTTATGTCTTAAAGAATATCTAAATTCAATTCCGTCGGTTATTTCATCCAAAGTTAAACAACATAATGTAGTAAAATTATTGAAAAAAGATTTTGATGATAAAATCCATCATAAAAAGGTAAGTGAATTGATTGAACATGTTGATGAAAAAGAGTTAGGCGACATAATTGAAAAAATTATGGTTGAATATGAGAGCAAAGAATCAAAAACAACAGTTGGGAAGATAAAAAAGTTTTGGAAAAACTTAAATAGTCAGTAAATTCTTTAAAAAAATTGAAGTGGATAAGAATGTCGTTTGCTATAGCCGCAGGAGTAAAGCGCAAGAATTTTCTCTTCCATTTCGTCTGCGTTTCTGTTATATTTTTCGATAATCTGCGGCTCATATTCTCCGTTTCTGTCACGGGAAATTTTGACATCAACCTCTCCAAGCTGCGTTTTTACCGTCTTTTTCGAGTATCCGTTTCTGTAGTTTTTCGGCATTATCCGCCACTCGTTCGCTTTATTCGTATACGAACTTTTCCTCAAGCTTCGCTTTCATTACCGTTTGCAGCACGTCGCTGAACAGTTCCTTCATGCTGTTCATAATGTCTGTTGTGCTTGTAAAATGTTGACTGTTTACAAATTCCTTAAGCAGTTCTTTCGATGTTTTTTCCATAATAATAGCACTTCCTTTCAGTTTTTTCTTTAATTAAAGTCTTGGCTGTTCGGAAGTGCTTTATTCAGTTTTACACAAAATTTATCAGGGTCTCCCTTGCCCAAAGTAATGACACCGCACACCTTACGCCATACGGTTCTGCACCAATTTAGCCAATGCTGGAATGAACCCGAAAGCGTTACAGTATATCATGGGACACTCCAATATCACCATG
>CANDLP010000187.1 GCA_947385505.1 uncultured Clostridia bacterium | reverse complement strand
TACGCCATTAGAATTGCTGGCACCGTTGTTGTTGGAGTTGCCGTTGTTGTTGACGTTACAAAAGTTGGTGGTATTCGCCGCGTTGGGAGACGCCAGCCACCAGTTGGCCCTTAGTTACAGAGATTGCCCTAAAAAATTTATAACTGTGTTTTCAAAAGCTCAATTATCCGGTCAATCCGGTCTACATAAGGAATGAGCTTATTGACATCAACCGGAAGTACCGCCATAACTCGCTGTAAAAGCTGTATGAGTTTTTCACAATCATTTAACGCTTTTCGTCTAAAGGCTTTTCTTCTTTCTCCCTTAGAGCGGTATGCGTCTGAAATGTTATCTAGCAAGCTTTCAAGTCTGGTAAGTATATGCTGCCGATAATGGTTAATCAGCCAGCCGGAGTATTCCCGTAAGGTTGCGGCAGCTTCGAGCTGGTTCATTCTTAAAAATGCTTCTTCCATATAAGGAAAAGCTGCGATAACCGCAGCTTTTTCTGTACTGGAAATGGCCAGCTCTTTCTTTTTCGTTTTAATGCCAAAATTCCGCAGTAAAAGCTGAGTCATATCTTTGTAAAGGTCGTTGGCCTGATGATAATATTCGAGTTCTGACAGGTCCCGGTTAATGACAAGTACGCTCATAATAATCTCCTAATAAAAGTGCTAAATTTATCAAACACAGAAGCCGGGGGCTACGCCAATAGAATAGCTGGCACCGCCGAGGTCGGAAGTGCCGTAGCCGCTGACGTTACAAAAGTTGGTGGTATTGGCCGCGCTGGGAGACGCCAGCCACCAGGCGGCCCTTGAACCCTTCGCGCTCGAACCAAAGCCCAGGCCCTTGATTCTGTATCTTGCTGAGAACTGATAGAGCGGAAGCGGTCTTGTTCCTCCGTCATAGCCGTCAGACCATACCGGCGAGCCATGTACTTCCGTTTCTGATAACAGAAATAAGGTTCTGGAAGCCCAGGCCCACGTACCTTTGTTATTTTCCAGCCGACGAATAGAACGCATGATATTTTTCCACTCGGCGGGGAAGGTCGCAAGCACCGTTTCCAGGTAAGCCGGCATAAGGGAGCCTGCGTAGCCGCCCGTATTGTCATTGGTCGCTTTCATCTGTTTTGTAGTTGCCATACAGTCAACCGGCGTCATAATGACATGCGGAGCGGTAAGAGCGGCAGTATCTCCAAAATTGAGATAGGTATTAAAGCCCGAAATGACGTATCGCATTTTCTCATTTGTGGTGAGCGTAATGTCGAAATAGTCGCCTAAATCCAAGCCGGAGAAGTCGCCACTTTCCACTTTGCTCTTAAACTCCTGAGGCGTATAAATTTCCCCAAGGTTCTTGCCCTCGTAATTTGCCAGAGAGCGGGGGAGATACAGATTGTCGCCGCCGAGCATAGAAAACAGATCAGAAGCAAGCACTTTTCTTGTGCCATTTGCTGTTTCAATAGCGAGGACGTCTGTGTCTCTCGTAAGCCCCTGTAAGGGGCTCAGGTCGAAGAATGATTTCTTTCCCTGCATGTTGTAAATCCTCCTTATGAAAGTTGTGTATAATGAAGCACGGGAGCGTGCTTACATTCAAATTTAACGTTTCGGCCGTTTGCCGTAAGAGTAACGCTTGTAGCGGCTTTTACAGGAATAAAACGGCTTGTCTGCGTGTGGTAAATGTACAGCCCACAACAAGATTCTTTTTGGCTATGGTCAAGCATGATCTGGTAGGTTCCCTCTGACGGCAGCAGGATTTCAAATTTTTTCTTGTAGCCGTTGGTGAGTCCCAGGTCTCCGATAATTTCATATTGCTCACCGTTAAATACAAAATCATAGGTTCGGTCAAGGCAGAAGTACCCGGCCGGTGCAGGCGCATTTCGATAATAAATCGGATAGGCCCCAGAGCCATTGACATTTAATGTCGGCTGCTCTTTGATGGTTTCCTCATAGCCAGTAGCCCAAAGTTCATCACCCGTTGAAGTAATAAGAGTATCTCCGTCAGAATCAACAAGGGTATATATGGCGCCGCCAACAGCGATCAGCTCATTTCCTTCCGAGTCTGCTAACAAATTCCCTTCCGAGTCGGTAAGAGAAAATGCGGTGTCATTCAGTGCGGTAAACTTGACTCTGACGGTTGCGCCTTTAATCAAAAGGAAATTACCGCAAGTAACGATTTTTTCTGAAAGCTCAATACCCGTTTCACACTCTGCATATGCCGTAAGATATTGTGTAAGTGCGTCAATTTGATTTTGTAAACTGCCGGCGGCGTCTTCGCCAAGCTGGTCTTTAATATGCTGGAACCACTCGAGAAAAGCAGCCTCGGCGCCGGTCTCAAATTTTTGTAAATTTGTAACGATTTCTGCAAGCTGCGCATTTCCTGAATTTTGCAGAGCTGCAAGGTACGTATCGCCTGCTTGTCGTAAAGCGGCAATATAGGCTTCCAGGTCTTCTACAGCGGCACTGTATGAACCCTCACACCGAAGCACAAACTCTTTATAAAACTGAGTTAACTGCGCAAAAAAGACGCTTGTATCGAGGTGGTCAATAAGCTGTGTGACCGGACCGCAATAAGCGTCGTTGAATCTTGTGTCTGTAATATTTGCCTGCGATATAACGGACTGATTCGAGTTGATATAAATTGTCGCAAGGCAAAGCTCGTAATAGTCGCCGGAGTCAGGCTGTAAAATTTCTGGCTCTTTTGGATTTGCCGCTGGAGTACCGGTTTTTATCAGAAGTTCGCTTTTTCGTTCGGCGTAATTATTCCGAAGAATAACCATGTCTATTCTTTTTTAAGCGCTGACTGTTGGCGCGTCTTCAAGCGTCAGATAAGAAGGGTCTTTGTCATAAGCGAACCGGCCTTTGATAAAACCATAGCCGGGCTTGATCTGTACCGTCATACCCGTATGCGCCATTACCTGAAAGCAATCGGCGGGGTCTGCCAATACGCCGCTTGTAATGAGTTTTGAAAAGAAGTCGGCCATAAAATCAGACGTTTTCGCCCGGTCAAATATCGGCATGCCTTCTTCGTCATATCCTGTAATCTCGCTATCGAAATAGCCATATTCTAATGCCATTATGCTGCCTCCCTTTTTATTAACTGTTTGACGGTAGTTATGCCTTCATTGCCGAATGTTACGATTAACTCTATAGAGCCGCCTTCGTAAGTTTCCATAATTTCCGTAATACGCTGCGCTGTCTCTATGCCGATTTCCGTATTGATATATGTGCAGTAGTCGCCAAGGTCATAATCTTTTTTATATTCAAGATTAGCGTGAGAATCTACGGAACTTGTAACGGTTTCTACTTTTTGATACTCAATCAGCTTTTCTTTGCCCCTTTGTACAAGAAGGGCTCTGTATTGTGCAGCAGATAATTTGTTGCCGTTTCCGTCGTCCGATTGAAGGTCTCTGGCGTCTACAAATATTTCCCGGCGTTCTTCTGATTTATCAGATCGCAAATCAACCTCGACAATAACCCTGGCGTTGCCTTCGCCTTCTCCGGCAACATAGGCGAAATTTTTATAGCTGCTGGAATCGCGGTTATAAATAGCGTCCCGAATGTTGTAAAAGGAATTGGAGAAAATCGCCCAGCTATTTTTTGTCTGACTGTCTCGCCGGTCTTTTCCTTCCCATACCTCAAATGCCAGATCATTTGTCTGGTAATCATACCGTACCCGGTGACTGATATTTTCAGCATTGCCGAGAGCATATAGCTTTGCGCTTAAATCGTCTCCGAGCGTCTGCATATTGACAGTTGGCTTTAAGCCATTAGTGACGCCAAGCCTTAAATGCTTGATAATTCGGCCTGGGTCTTTTGGCGATATGGCAAATTTTGTTACGAGATTTCGCATTGCCAATTCTAAAGAGCCGGAGAGAGCCGTGCTTTCGCTAATAACGCGATTTTGTAAAAGGCATTCGGCAAAATTGCCTTTTGCAAATATTTCACGTGAGCCCGAATCGTCCTGAGCATAATTTACTTCATCAATAACGCCAAGTTCTTCGGCGTCATTGCGATACAGGTAGCGGCCTTTACTTAATAGCGGAAAATATTCTTTTGTTGTATATAATTCAAAAGCACCCAACTTTTGGTAGCGCCTTATCCAAATAAGAGTTCGGAAAAGAGGTATCGCACCGAGGGTCTCAAAATCTTCATCAAGCACAATCAGTCTCATATCACACCCCCAAATACAACGGCGTATAATAGAGCATTACGTCAAGGTTCGTATAGTTTTCGTCCGCGTCATATTCCAGATAGTTCTCGCCGACTTCCAGCTTAAAAGGTTCTGAAAGCCGGTCGATTTTTTGGTACGAGTTTACGCCGTTTAACTCGATAATCTGGTTTCGGTCGCTGGTATCGATCAAAAGGGTATCGCCTTTTTGGAGATGGACTTTTACGCGGATAAACTGCCCGGTTCCCTGGTGTAAAATTTTAGGATTCAGTACCGGACCTCTGGCTGCTATAAACTTAATTTGCAAGCCGCATGGAACGTCACCGTCGTTCATCAGAAGTACGTTTTTATTCAGCGTTCTATAGCCGGAAGTGTGTCCCGCAAGAGTCAGCCCTTTATAGGGGTCTGGCGTATTATAAACTTTCTTTTTCAGGACGCACCAAGGGAAAGCAAATAGCGGCGTAAAATCTGCCATATTTCGGCCAAAGTTATCCATGTTTTTAAGGAACGGGTCCGGGCATATTAAATCAACTGCGATAGCAAGCCGGTTATAGATATTTGCTTTGGCTACGAATGTCCAGCCTTCAAGCTCATACTCAATATTTCTTTCTGTGCCGCTATGGTTTGCCGTTAATTTGCCGGTATATTTTGGATTGAAAAATTTTATAATTCTTTGCCGATTTTCACGGTTATTTGTATCGTCTCTTAGGGTTGCCTCAATATGGACGGGACGGCTTTTAATCCGTTTCCCGTCCAATGTTGACCCATCCACAAGGGCATTATCAGTAGTGCTGATTTCGAGTTCGGACGCTTCCAGCCCGGAAATGGCGGTTATACCAAATTCCAGTTTTTGCCTGGACTCATTCATGCCGAACTGTAATTTATTGCCATTGCATTCAAGAGTTATTTGTATAAAATCCGCCATCTACTTCACATCCTTTAATATTTTTCTTGCTGCTTCCCGGTTAGCTTTGCTGACCTCGCTTGGCGTTGCTACCGGCACATGATAGTTGTTTGTCTGCTCAAATTTTTCTTCCACATATGTAGTTGGTGGCTTCGGTGACTCTATATCAGCCTTATGCGCCGCTTTGGCTTTAGCTTCTACAGAAATTTTACCGGTTTCAAGATTTACGGTTTCCTGCATTTTTCTGGTAAGCCCTTTAAGCTCGCCCTTTACCTGTTTTTCAAGGCCGGGGTAGGATTCGTCAAAGCCCTCGCCAATTCCGGGAGGAATCCAGCGGCCGACTTCATCAGCGAAT
>CANDLP010000186.1 GCA_947385505.1 uncultured Clostridia bacterium | reverse complement strand
CGCGAGGCTTTCATCGTAAAGCGCCTTTTTTTCGGCTTTGTCAAGAGAATAAGGCGGCAGAGCCAACAGCTTTTCATAATTAGGTAGCGACATTATTTCAACTCCGAATAAAGTATTTTCCCCGAATCGCTGCGAGGAATTTTATCAATTATTTTAATTTTATATCCGCCGTGTGAAATAGCGGTATGGTGGTCTATATAGTCAGCGACGGACGTGCGGAAGGCTTCGTCCGTTATGTAAATCACCATGTTATCGTCCCGGCCGCCGCAGGCGCAGTCAATATTTTGTTTTCTCAGGAGCTGTTCCACCTCGTCGAGATTCACCCTGTTGCCAAACAGCTTTAAAAACCGCTTTTTCCGTCCCACCACATAGTAATAGCCGTCCGCGTCGCGTTTCGCCATATCGCCCGTCACCAGTACTCCGCGGTTCTCATCGCCTTTGATCAGATCATGGCGTGATTCCGCGTATCCCATTGTTACGTTGTCTCCGCGGTATATCATTTCACCCACCGTATCCGGTCCGGTAATGGGATTTCCTTCGGTGTCGATCAGCTCAAGGGTACCTCCGGGTATGGCTATGCCTATACTTGCCGATTTGCTGAACGCGCTTTCCCAGGGTCGGTATGACATTCTTGCGGTGGCTTCGGTCTGTCCGTACATTATAATAAATTTCATACCCTTTTGGCGGCATATTTCCGAAAATTCGTCCGCAAGCTCGGGCGGCAGCTTTCCTCCCGCCTGCGTGAGATACCTAAGCGTCGGAATGTCCATTCTTTCAAAATGCAGCTTTTTCAGCATTTCATATATGTAAGGAACTCCGCCGAAGGTGGTGGCGCCCTGCGCTTTCATAAGGCTCCAAAACTGCTTGTCCATAAGCGTATAATCGCACAGTATCATACGCGCACCGCAAAACAGATGCGTATTCAATATTGATAAACCGTATGTGTAATTCATGGGCATTGTGGTTATTGCGGCGTCATCTTCCCGGATCTCGAGGTATTTTACTATTGACTCCGTATTGCTTTGGATATTACGTTCGGTCTGGCGAACAAATTTCGGACTTCCCGTGCTTCCGGAGGTCGTTAGCAAAAGCTTTAAATCGGGATTGATCGTATAATCCTTTTCGTAATCGGTTTTTATAAGCTTATAATCACCATAACGGTAAACACATTCACGATCTGCCAAAATACGGCTTTCCGCGGGAAGCCATATATAGGACGGACGATAGCTGTCCAAAAGCTCATCCAACAATCCGCCGTCAATTCCCGCGCCAAGCATAGCGGCAGCGGCTTCTCCTCTCATACACGCGGTGTATCCCACAACAGTCTCCGCGCAGTTGCGGCACAGCAAAAACACCAGGCTGCGCGGACTTACCGCGGCGGAAAATTCGTCCGCCGACGCGGCAAGCTCACCGTAGGTAAGCTTCGCGCCATCGGACGATACCAGTGCCGTTCTGCCACCGTATTGTTCTAAGCGTCGGTAAAAAAACATTTTTATAACCATACCTTTCTGCAAAGCCGCAAAGCTTTTTGAAAACAGCGTCAAGTCTGCGGCGTTTGTTTTATAAACAACGCTTTTATGCGCTGTCCCCATTTTCCGTTGAACCGGAGCTTTAACACATCAATAAGGCTTATACATAGAAAAGCAGAAGCAAAAGTCAAAGCAAATACCAAAATAGCCGTTTCTGTAAGAGAAAGCGGAAGATTGAGCCATTGGAATAAGATTATCCATCTTCCGTGAATCAGATATACAGCTAAACTAAGCTTTCCGAGCGTGGAAAAAATATTGTGTGAAAATATTTTAACCGAATAGCTTTTCCCGCTGAAGCTTATGCCTATACCTAAAGCAAGAATCAGTATAGCTACAAAGTCCAAATCCGAGCGCTGCATAAACGAACCACAAACAATTATACAGCCGTAACAGGCGAATTCGGCACCGGTCAGCAACAGGGAAAACAAAACGGTAACGTTAACTTTTTTAATCTTTTCGCATATGTTATATACGATACAGCCTGTCAGCATTTCGGAGATTCCTCTCAGAATTGCGTTCAGATACATCGTGTCATTGATTTTTCCATATGTATGGGACATATAAGCAAATATACCAATCGCCGTTATAGGAGCTATAATATTTAAAAAAATATCTCTTTTGGCATAAAGCAGCGGAAATATTACAGCCATGCCTATAAACATTGCGGAAATATACCAACCCCCATATATGGCAAAATATACGCCGCCGTTATAATGAGAAATTCCCGTAACCTGTAAAAAAAGCAGTTCATAAACCGAGCAGGCGATCAATTTAAGGGGATTCCCTCCCCCCGTATAAGAACTTAGTGTTACAGCGAAAATATATGCAAATAAATATGCGGGAAAAATCGATTTGTATTTACCCCACATAAAGTCAAAAAAAGCTTTACCGAGAGGAAGTGAAGGATTTTTGGGCGGTCGCGCCAATAAATAGCCGGAAACTATAAAGAAAAATTCAACCGCTATTGTATATCCCTCAAGCCAGCGATATTCATCGCCATGTACGTAGAAAAAAGGAGGCAGTAAACGCAGATGCCTTAAAACGACAAGTATTGCGAATATAAATCTCCAAAAATCAATCGCACCGTTTCTTTTTGCCGATTCATTTTTCATGCCATAGCCACCACCTTAACTGTGTTGGAATCTTTGGAATGTATCAGTTCTCCGTTTATATAAGAAAACGCAACTACCTTATATTCGGTACCCACATCGGCGGAATATGAAGTTCTTCTTGATTCCACCCCCTTTACTTGTTCCCATTCACCATTGGAAACGGAAACCTTTTTGTATATACGATAGCTTGTAATCGGGACATTCTTTATGACCGACCAGTTAAGAAAATATGCTCCGACATCTCCGCAGGAAAAAGAAAGCTCGGGAGCTGAGTCTTCCAATGCCGGAATCGGAAGTGCTGAATCGATACATATACTTACGGCAGGGCTCATCTGAGAACACTGTTTGGTTTTGCTGTTATAAGCAGCCGCCCAATAGCTGTACATAACGTTCTCTTTTATATTTTCTTCATATAACTTTTCATTGCTTGCCACCGCTTTGATAAAATTCGGATTTCCTCCCGATTCTGACCGGTAAATACGGTAACTTGTGACTTCGGAATTAAAGCATTCCCATTCAAAATGAATCGTTTTTTCCGCGGTATCATAATAAAATGATCTTGTACTGACCTTTGCATCCCCTGTTTCAACACGTTCGTATTGAGATACTATTCCGAAAACGACGCACAAGGTTATTATAAAAACGATTATTGCCGCTGTAAGCCTGTATATATCGGCATAGGTTTTATTTTTGCGCATGGTCATTGTATTCTCTTCCTGATAGTATGATTTTTAAAGCTCAACCTCATACTTTGCAATCAATTCTTTTCCTTTTTCATATGAGCTGAGATCAATGATATCGTCCGTATCTATCATAATGTCAAACGCGTCCTCAATTGCCGCTATAAGCTGCATATGACCTACACTGTCCCATTCGGGAATGGTGTTATATTCAAGTCCCGCAAGCTTGTCCTCCGTTATGCCGAGTGCTTCCATAAAGGCTTTGTTGTACTTTTCAAGATTTGTCATTGTTTTTTCCTCCAAAATTTTATTGTTTTTTTATTATTAAAGGACAAATCCGTCTACACGAATAATCTGTCCCGTAACAAACGAGCTGCTGTCAGATGCGAGAAACAGCGCCGAACCCGCTATATCTTCCGGCTGACCTATGACACCCTGCGCACTGTCTGCGACAATTTCAGCCAGCTGTTCTTCATCGTAAGTGAGAAGCGAGGTTTGTGTCACTCCAGGCGCTATGGCGTTTACCCTAATATTTTTCGTCCCCAATTCCGCGGAGAGAACACGCGTAAAGCAAGCAAGAGCCGCTTTTGCGCTTCCATATGCCGACCGTCCCGCATTTGCGTCAAGACCTGCCGTTGAGACGATATTTATTATACTTGCCGAGCTGCATTTCATCATCGCACGGAGCAAAAGCTGAGTAAACAGATACGGACCGAAAAAATCAACCTCAAACACATCACGCAGTGTTTTCATTGATGTCATCTGGAACAGCGAGCGGCATGTCGCTCCCGCATTGTTAACAAGAATATCCACAGGGATTTTGCTGCCGAGTATTTCCTTCGCCGCAGATTTGATCTCGTCCTCTTTCATCATATCAAAAAATATTGTTCGGATATCAACGCCGTATTTTTCCGATAATTCCTTCATGTCTTTTCTGAACGCTTCATCGTCTGTTCTCGAGCATACCCAGAGTCCGCAGCCGTTTTCGGCGTAAGCTTCCGCGATTGCACGCCCTATTCCCTGACGCGCCCCTGTTATGACCGCGTTTTTTCCTTCAAGAATTCTGCTCATACACCCTTACCTCCGTCTATACGTATAACCTGCCCCGTAATATGCGATGAGCGTTCCGAAGCGAGAAACATTAGCACTGAAGCAATTTCTTCGGGTTGTCCCATGCGCTTGAGAGCGGTTCTTTTTATTTTATTTTCAATAGTTTCTTTTGGCACGTCCTTATACATTTCAGTGTCAATAAAGCCCGGCGCTATCGTGTTTACTCTGATTTTTGAAGTTCCAAGCTCCGCCGCCATGGTTTTTGCGGCGGCAACTATAGCAGCCTTTGACGAAGCATAGGCAAGCTGCCCCGCTCTGCCCTCAAGACCGGAAATGCTGGAAGTAAAGATTACGCTGCCGCCTTTTCCGTGACGGAGCATAAGCTTTACAATATACTGGCTGAACAGAATCTGCGCAAAAACATTTACTTGGTACGTTGAGCGCAAATCGTCCATTTTTACCATCTGAAACAAGGCGTCTTTATCCGTGCCGGCAATATTTACCAAGGCGTCAATGGGGATTTTGGCTTTTTGTATTTCCTTGACTGCCGACTTAATGCTTTCATCGTCCATCATGTCAAAATAAACCGGTATAATTTCAACACCGCATTCATTTTTCAATTCCTCGATATGATTTTCGAATTCTTCGGTTCTTTTCAAGCTGCACGCAAAAACATTCGCGCCGTTTCTCGCAAACATATCCATGGCAGCCCTGCCTATACCCTGAAGGCACCCTGTTATCACCGCTGTTTTTCCTTCCAATGATTTCAAATTTATTTCCTCCTTTTTTATGAATACATGCTCTAATATTTTTATATATCAGAATGGAGCTTTCTTTGCGGGACTTCCCCATACCTTTGTTCCCGGCTTAACATTATTAAACACAATGCTGCCGGCGCATATTACCGCGTCGTCCCCCACCTTAAGCTCATTCAGGATTACCGAGTGGCTTCCCACGAACACACGCGAACCGATCTTTGCCGTAGTAAGATTGGCAAAACCGGTTGTAGTCGTGTAATCGCCGACTTCGCATGTACCTCCGAGCATTGATCCCGCAACAGTTACAAAATTTCCGAGTTTTGCGTTTTCCTCAAC
>CANDLP010000185.1 GCA_947385505.1 uncultured Clostridia bacterium | reverse complement strand
CGTCGTAGGCGACGGCTTTAAGCTCACCCTTTTCATAGGGAATAAGATAGTCCGCCGTAAGCTTTGTTCCGTGAAGGTGGTCGATATGCTTTTTACCCAAGGATTTTCCGTTAAAGAACAATTCGGCGTAAGGGGCGTTTGTGGTGACCCTCACATCTATTTCCTGCCCGTCGGAAAAATCCCAGTAAGGGAAAATATGTATAACGGGAGATTTTTTATAATCAGTCCATTCGGATTGGAAAATATAGGAGCTGTCTTTTCGGAAGCCCGCAGTGTCAATTTGTCCGAAATAGCTGTTTTTGGTGCTGTAAGGGGTAGGCTCCCCGATGTAGTCGAATCCGCTCCAGATAAACTGCCCCGCGCAGTATTCCGCGTCTCTGTCGGGGATAATGCAGCCCTCTGTATTTGGCGCCGCCCAGCCCGTGGTGCTGTTTCCGAGAGAGGAGCATTGTTCGTCATCGTCCGCTAAAACAAGGCGGGAAAGAGGGAAGTGGTATACCCCTCTGCTTTGTACCACCGAAGCGGTCTCGCTGCCGTAAATCATCCAGTCGGGGTGTTTCTTATGATGTTCGTCATACAGCCTTTCCCCGTAATTGTACCCTGCCAATTTAAACAAGTCGGCGCACTTCTGAGCGTTTTCCCACTGTAAATAATTTGAACCGCTGGTTACATATCCGTTGCTGCGCGGGTCGTTCAGCCTGACGTTAAAGGCAAGCATTGAGTTGACCTCCTGCCCCCTGTCGTCGGCGTGAGCGTCGTATATCTCGTTTCCTATGCTCCATGCGATAAGCGAAGGGTGGTTGCGGTCGCGCCTTACCCATGCGGCAACATCTTTCGCCGCGTGTTCCTTAAAAAATCTGCCGTAGTCAAACTCGGTTTTAGACCTTTCCCACATATCGAATCCCTCGGAAACAATAAGGAATCCCATTTCGTCCGCCGCTTCCATAAGTTCCACAGACGGCATATTGTGGCTGGTACGTATGGAGTTTATCCCCATTTCGCGAAGCTGTAAAAGTCTGCGGCGGAGAGCGGCTTTATTCTGCGCCGAACCCAGTGCACCAAGATCGTGGTGTTCACAGGAGCCGTGAAGCTTAACATGTTTTCCGTTGAGGAAGAAACCTTTGTCACAGGTAAACTCAATCTTCCTGAATCCGAATTTACAGCTTTCGGTTTCTATCACCCGACCGTCCTCTAAAAGCTCGGTGTTCATTGTATAAAGATAGGGATTTTCAATGTCCCACATTACGGGGTTTTCCACGGAAAGGGTTTGTACCGACAGTGAGTATTTAACCCCGTCTTTCCTTATTGCGGGAGGGATAACGCTATAATCCGCCGCAGTAGCGGGAGAAAGGTTTTCCGCCACAATATTTCCTTCCCTGTCGGTTACGGTCTGTTTTACCGTGTGGCGGTTTAATTCTTTTTCGGGGCGGCAAATTTCGCCGGTGACGGTTATTATGTTGTCCTTTGTGCTTATGTATATTCCGTCGGAGAGAAAATGTGTGAGCGGGGTTTCTTTAAGCCATACGTTGCGGTAAATTCCCGCGCCCGAGTACCAGCGGGAATTGGGGGAATTATAGTTTACTCTTACGGCGATCAGGTTTTCGCCGTCTTTAAGCTGTTGGGTAATGTCAAACTCAAAGGTGGAATAGCCGTATTTCCATTCACCCGCAAGAACGCCGTTGACAAAAACCGCGCTGTCCATATATACCCCCTCAAACCGCACAGAGATCAATGTATCAGGATTTTTGCGGCAGACAAAGGTTTTTCTGTACCAACCGGTGGAGGTTTCATAAAGATTTTTGGTGTTGCCGATAAGGTAATCGTGGGGAATATCCACTTTTTTCCAGTCCAGATTGTCGGAGTATTCGGTACCGAAGGGCTGTTTGGAAAATTCCCAGTTGTCGCAGAATAAGGTTTTTTTGCTCATAACGGATATCCTTTCAGTAATCGGCGCTTATTATATAGCAATCCAATAAAAAAGCGGCGAAGCCGCGCATTGTTTTTTTCGGTTCCTTTTTGGACGCCAAAAAGGAACTGGGGTCCGGGGCAAAGCCCCGAATACGCAACTTAATAATATAAAAAACTTTTCGGCTTACAAATTAAGTGTTATTTTTTGGATTGTTATAATGATATCGGCGCCATCACAGGTTATTACTTTGCTATATTTTACCTTAAAAACAACCCTTTGTCAAGTTGATTTTTTATAAATTATGCGGTATAATACTGCGCCTGAGCGTTCCACAGTTCAAAATACTTACCGTTTGTATCGGCTACAAGCTCGCTATGCGTCCCCATTTGCACAACTGAGCCGTGATCGAAAACCGCGATCTCATCACAGAACTTGCAGGAAGAAAGTCTATGAGAAATATAGATTGCCGTTTTATCGCCGGCAATATCATTAAACTTGGAATAAATCTCCGCTTCCGCCATCGGGTCGAGAGCGGCGGTCGGCTCGTCAAGAACAATAAACGGTGCGTCTTTATATATAGCGCGGGCAATGGCAATTTTCTGCGCCTCGCCGCCTGACACATTTACGCCGTTTTTATCATAATCTTTATAGAGATAAGTGTGAATACCATTCTCCATTTCGGAAAGGCGTTCGCCGAAACCTGCCTTTTGCAGACAATCAACGGCGAGCTCTTCGTTGATTTTTGAACCTGATGCGACATTTTCGCCAAGTGTGAGGGAGAACAATTTGAAATCTTGAAATACAACAGAAAAAATCATCATATAATCAAGATAATCATATTTGCGGATATCGATTCCGTTAAGCAGAATTTCCCCCTCGGTGGGGTCATATAAGCGGCAAAGCAATTTAATAAATGTTGTTTTTCCGCTTCCGTTCATACCCACAACCGCAAGTCGTTCGCCTACTTTGAACTTAATATTTACCCCCGAAAGAGCAAAAGTATCGGCTCCGGGATATTTGAAAGATACGTTTCTGAATTCAACCTCATAGTCTCGGTCGCGCCTTTTTTCTACGGTCAAACTGCCTTGATACATCGTGTTGGGAATATCCAGAAACTTAAATACCTGTTCAAGGAAAACCGCATTATTTTTCATGTCGCCTGCCGCGGAAACAAACTGCGATACGCCGCCTGTAACCTTGCTTATGGAAGAAATGTATTGCGTTATCATACCTACGCCGAAAGCGCCCGCCCATGATTTAAGACAAACAAAGACATACACAATTCCGGTGGAAACAACCGAAACCGCGGCGGAAGCGGCTTGCAGCAATCCCATAGGACCTTTTGCCAATTTTGCAAAAATACCTTTTGAACGAAAAGCGTCATCTTTGTTTACTTCGTATTTATTACATAATAAATCTTGTCTGTAAATTCTCACATCGGTCGCAATCTCTCTTTTGTATCCCAAAAAACCGAAGTATCCGAACAAGCGATTGCTGAGATTGTGCGCCCCCACATTTTTTGCCCAATAACTGCCTGCCTTGTTAGAGAGAGACGGAGCAATAAATGTAACAGCAAGCATAACAATTACAACAAGTAAAATAAACAAAGTATTATTCATAATGACATATCCGCCCGAGGATTCGGGAACCTTGCTTGTAAACAAACTGATTGTCAGAGTAATACCGCCGAGCACGGTGAAAATTGAATACAGCAAATTTTCATAATTGTAAATCACTCGATATAGTCCCCAACCTCCGCCGTTCTGATTTTGACGGATCTGAGATAACAGCTCATGGGTTTTTGTATCGTCTACACTTATAAAATCCATATCCAACAGTTTCTTTGTAAAAATTTGCTCACACTTGAAATACATTCCCGCGCTTTGCGAGTTGTTCCATTTTGTAATCAAAGCCGAAATCAGTGCAATTAAAGCGGAGGACGCTAAAGTGATAAGAACCAGATTTTTCAAAGTCTCCGGGTTCCTGCTTGTGGAAAGCTCTTCAATAATAAGCGCCGACAAATAAATTGAAACATAGGGGGTGAGAGAACTCCAGATAATCGAAATGAGCTTGGAAAGTACCATTTGAGGGTGAGCCTTATAAAGAAGCGATATCGCCCGGTTATTGATTTTGAAAGCGGTTCTCCACGACATTCCTTGTTTATTCTTCATTTCGGATTCCTCCTTCTTCTCCTGTTTTTTCTTCCTTATAATATTTGCTTTGTACGGCGTAAAGTTCCGCATACTTGCCGCCCGTTTCCATTAAGCTGTCGTGCGTTCCTTCTTCGCTGATTTTTGCATTGTCAATAAAGATAATTCTGTCACAGAAGCGGGTGGAAGCCAAGCGGTGGGAAATATATACCGAAGACTTATTTGCGGTCATGGAGTTGTATTTTTGATACATATCCGATTCGGCAATCGGGTCGAGAGCGGCGGTAGGTTCATCCAAGATAATAAACGGAGCGTCTTTATACAGCGCACGGGCAAGCATCAGCCGCTGTGTTTCACCGCCTGAAAGCATAGCGGCGTCTTCATAAATCTCACGGTTTAAAAGAGCATTATATCCTTCTGATAAAGACAATACTTTTTCGCTAAGTCCTGCTTTTTCAATACAGTTCTTTACCTTTTCCATGTCAATATTGTCTTCGCTTTGGGCAACATTGGCGGCAACGGTAGCGGCAATTAGCGAAAAGCTTTGGAATACCGCCGAGAACAATTTGTAGTAGTGCCGTCTGTTGTATTTCCGAATATCCTCTCCATTTAAAAGGACTTGCCCCTCCGTGGGGTCTAAAAATCCGCACAGGATTTTTACGAGTGTTGTTTTGCCCGCTCCGTTTAACCCCACAACCGCAAGTTTTTCTCCGGGGTGTAAGGTTAAGTTAATGCCGCTGAGAGTGTCTTTATCGGCGCAGGGATAACGGTAGGAGACATTAACAAGCCGAATTTCATAAGCCGTATTTTCATTGTAAGCAAGGCTTTCACCGTCTTCAAACTTGAAGGGTTCCGGATATTCCAGACACTCACGGACGATGGATATGTCAAGACTCTGCTTGTGAAGCGTATTCATATTTCCAAGCACTCCGCTAACCCATGCGGTAAATCCGTCTACCGCGCTGAAGAATAGCAAAAATTCCGCGGCGCCGATTTCGCCCGCAAGTACCATTGAAATCAAATAAGCATAGGCAATTCCGTTTCTTAAAAAGGCAAGAGCAATGTCAAGGATTCTCGACCACAGATATACGCCTTCCGCCTTTTTGTGAAAGGCAACATAAGCGTCCATGGCTTTTTTCGCCAGTTCATTAAGCCAAGGGCGAAGCCCGAAAATACGAATATCCTTTGCGGCGCTGTAATCTGAAGCTTGATAGTCTATGTAGTCCATTTTTTTTGTGTGCTCCGCTTCTTCCTCGCGGTGACGGTAACCGTATCCGCTGAGATAATTGTTGACAAAATATCCGATAATTGTTGTAGCCAATATAATTATAAGAAGCAGGGGGTTCACCGATACAAGCAAAAATGTGTAAAAGATCGGAAGAGCACACGTCTGAACTCCAGTCACGGAGCGTCATCTC
>CANDLP010000184.1 GCA_947385505.1 uncultured Clostridia bacterium | reverse complement strand
AGATGACGCTCCGTGACTGGAGTTCAGACGTGTGCTCTTCCGATCTTTATCACAACGGTACTTTCACTGATTGCGGGCATAAGCCTTGTGGTGTCGGGTATAACGGTGATGACGGCTATGCTGGTCAGCGTTGGAGAAAGAACCAGAGAGATAGGAATAAAAAAATCCATCGGAGCGGGGAATGCGGACATAATGATAGAATTCCTTTTGGAGAGCGTACTGCTTACGGCTTTGGGAAGTTTAATGGGAATCGCGGCGGGCTTGGGAGCTTGCCTTGCGGGCTGTCTGCTGCTGGGAGTGGAATTTGTGCTACCGTGGGAAAGCGTGACGGCGGCGTTTGGCTTTTCGGTTATGATGGGAGCGCTTTTTGGGGTATATCCTGCCTTGAAGGCGGCAAAATTAAGACCGATTGAAGCATTAAGGTAAAAAGTCTGTTCCTGTACTCATATAATAGCCTTTTTAAAACAATACCGCGCAAAGACTGTATTAAATCTCTGCGCGGTATTGTTTTAATGTACTCCGAATAACTGTTATAATTTTGCAGGAAAAGTGTAATATATCTTTGGCAGATTTTTTAAAAATCAACAAAAATATACTTTCTTAATATTGCAAAATCTTCTGTTTTGTGGTAAAATATTTTTTAATATACCTGTAATTTTTCGATTTTATAAATTATAAAAAAATTGATGAATATAATGCGGTTTATTTGATAATAGCGCTTAGCCGCGATTTATAATGCCAATAGAAGCAATATTTCCGAAAACCTGCGGAGGAAACGGTTTTACCAATGTTTAAATATAAAAATGTAATGATCGCGTTATTTACGCTGTTCTTTTTTTCCACCTTGGTGCATCTTGTATATTCCTGCCTTACTCTTGAGCCGAATATCAGGAATACGGCGTTGATATGCGACTGTGTTCTGTTTACTGTGCCTTTGGCTGTATTTATCAGCGGAAAGCTCAGGCGCGCCATGCCGTATATTCTTGTGAGCTTTTATGCGGTGTCGTGTTTTGTGATGTCCGTTATAAATCAAAGCGAGCTTTATCTGCCGCTTTTGTTTGCCTGCGCCGTAGTTTGCTGCGGCTTCTTTTTATCGGTAAGACTTTGTATATGGCATATTATAATTACCGATCTGGTACTTATCGGGAGCGTTGTGTTTTCCCTTTCCGAGACATGGAACCATTATATGCTGCTTTATTTCACTATGTGCGTTTGTTATAACTTTTCAGCCTTTGCCATGACCCTTTTCGTATATGCGGTAAGACGTAACATATTGCGGTTAAGGCGGAAAAACAAGGAGCTTGCCGCTTCCGATAACAGAAAGAACGCTTTCTGGGCAGCCGCTGCTTCACAAATGCGCTCAGCTTCGGACAAGCTCGGCAATTATTGCGCAAGCCGCCTTGAAGACGGTGATCTTCCCGATTCGGCACGGGAAAAGATAAGTACCATAAAAAGCGAAACAAAGCACCTTATGACAGTTCTCAACGACGCAGAGGATTACGCAATGATCGAAAACAAGAGACTTAAGACCGTAAGCGCGCCTTACAGCTTTAGTGAGCTTGTAACCGAAATAGCAAATTCCTGCTCCATGCTGATAACGGTTGCGGCAGGGAACGGAATAAGCTACTCCATAGACTGTCAGCCCGATATTCCCGCGGTTATGATAGGGGATATGGACAGGATAATACAGGTTATAATGAACCTTTTTGAAAACGCGGCAAAGTATACCGAAAACGGCAGTGTTTCCATTGCCTTTTCTTCACGGAAAACAGAAGACGGGACCAATTTGCAGATCAGAGTAACCGATACCGGAGTCGGCTTTACCGACAGCGCGGCGCGAAGAATGTTTACGGTATATGCGGATAAGCGGGGACAGCAGATTGTATCCCATGTGGGACTTGCCATAGTTAAAGAGCTTGTCACTCTTATGGGCGGATTTATTTACGTGCGCCGCCGCCCCACCTGCGGTACGGGTTTTGTGATTACTCTTCCTCAGGGAGTAAAGGATCCTTCTTCGTTTGCGGAAATACGCGGCAGAGATAAGATAAGCGTGCTAATCTACGCAAGGGAAAAGTCCGCCGCAGATCGGATAAACGGTCAGCTTGAAAAAATAGGGGTAAAAAGCGAGATTTGTCTTACCCGAACGGAGTTCAGCGTAAAAAAAGATTCTTCGGAGCTTACTCACATATTTACGGATTATTCTTTGTACAGCTTTGACAGTCCCATTTTCAGGATATTGTCAAGAAAGCTGATAATTGTCGTTGTGTGTCAAGCGGACGAGGGCGGCGGCATTATGCCGAAAAACGTTCACAGGTTAAGCAAGCCGGTCAATATGGCCGCCGTATCACGCATTCTTAATGAGACCGTTTTGGATACGGTAATCAAGGACAGCTCCGATCCGGATTTTGATCCTCGAAGGGATATCCATTATGATGATCCGAGGCGTTGATGTTTTTTTGGGAGCAATGTAACAGCCCTTTTGAAAGGATATAAGCAATGAACAAAACCCTGATAACCGCCGACTCCACTTGCTGCATTCCGCCTGAACTTGTTTCGGGCGAAGTTCCGGTAATTCAAGCGGAAGTTAAAACAAAAAGCGGCAGATTCCGTGAAAGCTATGAGATTACATCGGAAAATATTCTCGAATACGCCGAAAGGGAACGCAAAGCTCCGGAATTGGTCTGTCCCTCAGTAGAGGATTATGAAAAATTTTTTTTAAAACAATTGAAAAAAGCTTCCTGTGTATGTCACCTTTGCTGCGCCGCCAATATACGGAATTCATATTCCAACGCCGCAAAGGCTGCGGATAAGCTGGAAAATGTTTTCGTAGCGGATTCAAAGCAGGTTGGCGGCGGTATGCTGTTTCAGATTTCCCAAGCGGCAAGGCTTGCCGCCGAAGGCTTTTCACCCGAATTTATAATAAGAAGCATAGACGAGTTGGATCGTCATATAAACAGCAGCTACGCTTCAAAAAGCGCATTCTGGTTAGGATACTTGGATCTTGTTCCCAAAGCCGTTTCCTCGGTGCTTGATCTTTTGGAGGTATCTCCCACACTGACCGTCAGAAACGGCTCGGTTGTTTCAGGAGCAGTGTTTAAAAACGGACGCGAATATTTTGAAAGTTATATAAGAAAAATGCTTAAAGGAAGTAAGAATATAGATAAAAGCGTGATCATCATAAGCTGTCCCAAACCTTTTGGAAAAACAATTGAAAGGTATAGGCGCGAAATAGAAAAGTATATGGTTTTTGACAGAACAGTGTTTACCGACATTCCCGCAGGCTTTGCCTGCCGTTTGGGCGACGAGTCGCTGGGGCTTCATTTTCTCAATGTTTAGAACAGGCATATACACGGTGTCTTTGAAGCATTACCGGACACTTTCCCCTTTTTTTCTGAATACTATGAGCTTACTCAAAATATAATTCAACACCAGCACAAATACGTTGGAAACGACTTTGGCGAAAAATTCCCAAAGGGTACCGTCTATTCCTGTCAAATCCACCAAAAGGAACATTATAAGCAGATCCACAAATAATGTAAGCACACGCGCACCGCAAAACTTGACAAATTCGCTTAAAATACCCGCCCCCGAAGCTTTGCTCTCAAAAACCCATATGCGGTTGGTTACATAAGCGAAAAGAACCGCGCATATCCATGATAAAATCACGGGCAGAACCGTGGAGCTCTCTGTGCTGAAAACAGCGGTCAAGTTAAATGTCCAGCGGAGAAATACGGGTACGCTCTCCTCATTTGGAAATATAAAGCGGAAAAGATAATAAGTTCCAAAGGAAACGATTGTGGTAAGAACTCCGAAAAAGATGTAGCTTACGATTTCCCTGTTTTCCCTATAAAGGCTTCTCCACTCCTTCGGATGCACCGCTCTTTTTAAAATGTTTTTTACATCAATGTTCATTTTATGATAATTCCTTCTCTTTTCTCGTTTTTTCAGGCTTTTTTTATATTTTATTGTATTTTTTTCCAATTCCCGCTTTTTTATTATACTACTGTTTAAAATATTTTTCAACATAAAAACGTATTTTTTAAGAAAGGAAAATTTCTGTCAGTCATGGATACCACACAAACAGTCATAGTTATCGTAATATTAGTTTCTTTATCCGCTTTTTTTTCAGCCGCGGAAACAGCTTTCACCAGCGCAAACAAAATAAGGCTGAAATATATGCACGAGGAGGGTTCAAAAGGAGCTGGCTGCGCTCTTAAGGTTATAGAAAAATATGACAAGTGTCTGACCACCATACTGGTTGGCAACAATATAGTCAATATCGGCACATCATCGCTGGCAACATTGCTTTGCGTCAGCCTTTTCGGAGATCAGGGCCCTGTGATAGCCACTGCCGCCACTACTATTATTGTGCTTATTTTCGGTGAAATTACTCCCAAAACAATCGCAAAAGGCAACGCTGAGGCAATGTCTATCTTTTTCAGCCGCATTTTGCTTGGCTTAATGTATATTCTTACCCCCGTATCCGCCGTATTTCTTTTGATACAAAAAGGCGCCACCAAGCTTTTTAACAAAAAAAGCGAGGTCACCGTAACCGAGCAGGAGCTTATGCACATTATTGACGAAATCGAGGACGAAGGTGTTTTGGAAGCACAGGAAAGCGCCTTGGTGCGAAATGCTCTGGAATTTGACGAAACCACCGCGGAACAGATAATGCAGCCGAGGGTTAACGTGGTGGGAGTTGACTTATACGACAGCAACGAGGAAATAATGGAGCTTTTCAAATCTGAAGCTTATACAAGGCTTCCTGTTTACGAAAAGTCACTTGACCATATAGTGGGAGTAATAAGCTATCGGGATTTTACCCAAAAAATGATGGAGGATCCTCATTTCAGCCTTTCGGAAATTATTTCAGATATAATGTATATTCCCAGTCTCATGCACATTTCCGAACTGCTTAAAAGAATGCAGAAGGAGAAGGAGCATATAGCCGTGGTGGTTGATCAGTACGGCGGCACAGCAGGTATAGTTACTATGGAGGACGTGCTTGAGGAACTGGTCGGTGAAATATGGGACGAAAACGACGAGGTTTGTATGCCCATCAAGTTTTTGTCGGACAATACCTTTATTGTGAGCGGCGAGGTTTCCAAGGTGGACTTTAACCGTTATTTTGAAAGCAGAGATATGGATTATGAAATAAACGGCGATTTCAATACTGTTGGGGGCTGGGTTCTGGAGCTTTTCGGGAGGATTCCTTCGCCGGGAGATAAAATTGAAACGGACGAATTTGATATTACGGTGCAGGATCTTAACGAAAGAAGGATAGGAAACCTTAAGTTTGTTATAAAGCCCCCGCGCGAAAATGACGATAAATAAAAGTTTATCGGATTTTCCGCAACGAAAGTCTATTTCTATTTTGGGCGTATCTGAAAACAAAGCAATTTAGTGCAATTTCGCTGAATACGTGACGATTTTAAGGAAAAAGGCGCAGGACTACTAAAGTGTTCCGAGCATTTTTGATGTGGAAAGCGT
>CANDLP010000183.1 GCA_947385505.1 uncultured Clostridia bacterium | reverse complement strand
TGCCATCTTTGGTGCCAAGGTAGATTTTGGATTTTAACAAACCGTCAGAGCGAGGTTTATTTTTTGTTCTTGACATTTTTCCCTCCTGTTCTTTTTAAGCCTTCGGTTGGTGCCGAAGGCTTTATTATATCTCATATTAAAGTTTTACATTAGTTGTAGTAGTGCGGTTTTCATTAAATTCAGCAACAATTTTGTTTATTTTACTGGAAACACTTTTACTTTCAAAGCCAATATACTTTACTTCATTATCACTCATATATGTAATAATTAAATAAAGATGCATTGTTTTATCTGTTTTTTTCTTAGCACGTCCTCCTATCATAGCTCCGATAGGACCAAACAAAACAGCACCGCCCACTGCACCGCCTATACTGGAAACATATTGCTGTTGAATTTCTGTTTCAGTTTTACAGCAAACATCTGTCACTTTCTCTTTTTCTAATGAAAATTTCATTTTTCCGGAAACAAAGTCATAGCGATCAGGATATGACAATAATTGGCAAAATGTTCCTTCTGCAATAGGAAGACCATTCACGTGAAAAAAATCACCTGCAATAGTTACTCCATCCGCTTTCAATGCAGAAAGTCTCGCTTTTTTTGCTTTTGAAGACTTTGCTATATTAACAATAGATAAAATAATTAGAGCAATAAGAATAACTACTATTATTACAGGAGGCAATATTTCGCCTAAGTTAGGTTCAGCAGAACTGGTTAATAATTTGTTCATGTTTAATACTCCTTTTTTGGTTATAAATATTTGTTCAGTGAATTTACTATTTCGTCTTTGCAATTATCAGTATCATATATACATGTAAGATAACCGTCATATATTGCAGGATTTTCTCCTATTCATTTACACACAATTTTTTAAAATCTTCGGTTTGTGTCGGGAGCTTTATTTTTTTATTTCTTTTCAAGATACTCAGAAAGCCATTCATGGTAAGCTCTGAGATATTCCACAGCCGTATTCATATCATATTTAAAAATATGTGATATGTCTTTGGTTTGTGCTAAAGGTTTTAAATGTTATAAATTGAGCAGTTGTTTTTTCTTTATATCAAATTCTTCTTGGGTGATAACGCCGTTATCCAGTAATTGTTTAAATTTTATTATTTCATCAGCAGAAGAAACTGTAGGAACCGTCTGGGTGTTTTTTGATGATGTGCTGTTTTTTGCAGTATCAAATGTATTTTGTATTTTTTGCATTATATCCTTTTTATATGTTACCAATATATCATATGTTTTTGTCATTGTGTGTATTTCTATATGACCTCCGGTAATGCCATTTCCACTACATTTTACAGAGCGTATTTCATCAAGTGCTACTGTGTCCGTCGAAGTGTTTAATAGTATCTTATAGTGAAATATAAATCTCCTGTCTGTAAGAATAGCCACTCCCGGCAAGGATTCCTTTTTTCTTGTATTAAGCGAACGCATTGTGCAGTTTGTGGGAGTTATAAATAAAACTCGCTCATCAGAATACAGCAGTTTTTCTGCACCTTCAATATTGCTCTTATTGCCAAAGGTTTTTACTTGAAAAGTTTCTATAGCTTGAATTACATCGTTACGCATATTTTAATACTCCTTATTATCCCTGATTCTTACACTTTCCCTATATTGAGCTGCCTCTGCAACTTGCGTGAATGTTACAGTAGCATTATAGTTTTCTTTTACAACTTTTTCAATTTCAGAAAGCGAAACGTTGTAAAATTCTTTTCGAGGATTTACTAAATTAACTTGATTTTCTTTAAACGTATTATGTAAAATCGTTTCAAGTGCCGGAGCGTCTTCGCTGAAAATCATAGCGTGTACATCAAATTCAAACGGAACAGAAGCATCACCGAGTTCTTTTACTCTGTCCATAGGCTCCAAACGTCTTGTCATTCCAATTTTATAAATATCCTCACCAAAAGAACCAATATTGCTTATTATGTAAACATATCCCGCGCGTGTATTCTGTTCGCGTTCTAAAATATTTTCTTTGTCTTTTTCAAGTAATTTGACTTTATCTTCCAATTCTTTGATTTTATCAACATAAAGCTGTTTTTCAATTTCTGTTGCCTTAGCAAGATATTTCATCAACTTATTTATTTCGTTTTTAAATTGGTTTTCCTCTTTTTCCACCTTAGCCTTTTCACGTTCTATTTCTCGTCTGACCTTTTCCTCCTCAAGCATTTGTTCGCGAATAGCTTTTTGTTCTTCCTGTTCCTGCGCTTTTTTTTGCTGATAAGAATAAATCAAATTAAGCTCTTTCAGCTGCATTTCTAAAACTTGTTTATTTAATGCAATATAATCCGAAGCAAAAATAGCGTTTATGGTTTGAAAAGATTTTGTAAGCTGACCTCTCATTTTATCTATATTAGTTGCCGTAACAGAACTTATTATCATTTTAGCTTCTGAATTAAAACAGCGCAGAATTTGTTTTACGTTATCATTAAATCGCTTTTTGGTATCATATCCGTCTGCATTAAGAATATCAACAGCTTTACCAGATTTTATAAACTCTTTATATTCAAGTTGAAGTATTACCAGTTTATCTTTGTATTCTTCGGAAGAAATATTATCAGGAAAATAAACTGAGGTTTCAGAAGCAATCAAATCTTGATTGACAAAATCTATACGTTTTTTCAGTTCGTCAAGTTCTATTTTTATATTAGTCGCCTCATCTTTAAGGGTTGCTTTTCTTTCCGCAATCGCATCGGCTTCTTTATTTGCGTAATTAATAACTTCGTTGGCTTCTTCTTTAGCTCTCTGAATAATTATAGACGCTTCTCTTTTCGCTTCTTCCAAATATAAATTGGCGTCTTTCAAATTTTTTTCATTGTATATGTAACGCTGCATTCTTCTCTCATCTGAGCGTTCAGCTGCTTTAATAATAGAATATATAATTAAAGGTAATAGCGCTATTATAATGACAATAATTCTTGCTACTAAAGGATAGTTTGGAACAGTAAATGAGGAAGAAATCAAGATTATAGCCCAAAACGATGCAAATATAAAAAATATAATTCTGCCTTTTTTCATTTTGTCGTTTCTCCATTGTCATATTATAAAGTAATCTTTAACGATTTAATCGTGTTGCTAAGTTCTAATATAACAGACTTTTATAATAACCCCTTTGCTCTATAAATATCAAATGCCCTTTCTACAAAGCTTTCTGGCACTTCAAAGTATTCCGCTAATTCCCAAACTTGATTACAGCCTTTCTCCAAAACTTCTATCAGTTCATCATAGGGAATAAGCTCATATACTGCCCATTTGTCCGCACGATATTCATGTCGTCCTATCTCATCATAAGGGCTGTAACGATTATAAAAAGCAGCGGTTTCACAATGACCCAATTCGTGAGCCATTTTTACCTTCAAATCAGCTTCATTTTTTATTTTTCTTTCATCAATCGCAATAATACAATCGCCGTCATCATCGCACTGGGACAGTGCTTCTACATCGTCATTGTGTATATGAAAACTAATAACAGGTATATTTTCTTTCTCTGCTAAATCGTAAAGATTGGTTACAGTTTTCACAATTTTATCCCTTCTTTGCTTTCTCTGCTTTTAAGCTTTGTTGAATTTTAGCAATCCTCTTTACATCTTCATATAATTCATCATCTATTTCAGTTGTACCAAAAAGCGCAAACTTGATTTGGTCGTCTGTGGCGGGTGTAGTAGGAGATTTTGTTTCATTACCTAATAAATAGTCTGTGCTAACGTTAAAATATGAAGCAAAATTACTTGCATATTTTTTATAGCTGCTTTTATTTCTGCCCGTTCTCCAATCATAAATAATTGAACGTGGCAATTGCATAATTTTTTCAAGTTCCGAATCTGTCTTTCCGCTATTCTCAATTAAGGGGAGAAATTTTTCATCAAATAAGCTCATTTTTTTCCTTTCCACTGTTTATATAAACAGATTGGTTATTTTTAACAATTTCAAGAAGTCAAAATATACATATACAACAATTTTCGGTAAAACACGAAAAATCTATTGACTTTTCGGTAATTACCGAGTATAATATAACTTGTAAAAACTTTTAGACAAAAAACAGTACAAAAAACCAGACTGTTGTTAGTTTAAAACTAAAACAATCAACTCATATCATATAGGTCACACTTATATGATAAACTATTTTCTCTATTTTGTCAAGAAGTTTCGACAAATTTGTAAAAATTTGGGGCAAAAGTATAAAGAAAAGGAGTGATTTTTATAAATCGTTTATTTATCGCGGAGGTAAAACGCCAAATGTCTTTGCGCAAGTGGACAAGTAAGGATTTGGCAAAGGCAACCGGGTATAAGGTTAGCACTATTTACGCTTATATGAGCGGGCGAAGGGATAGTATTGTTGTTGAAAAGGCTATTGCAGTCGCTTTAGGAATTGAATTATAACGTATTTTACTAAACCTTTAAGAAAAATTACTATTTGATAAATCACAGAAAGGAGAGAGACCCCATGCAAAAAACCAAATACATTTGCGACTGGGCGCAAGTACCGTTAGTTATTGATGTACCTTATGCCTGTGTGATACTCGGCGTAACGTATGACACATTACTCAGAAGAATAAAAAAAGGAGAGCTTAAAGCTTTTAAGGTCGGTACTGCTGTACGCATTACCAAGAGCGAGCTTAGACGGTATATTGGGGAAACGGAGGATGAAAATAAAGAACAATGAAAAAATTACTGGACAACCTTTTGACTACCCTCCTTCGCCTCACATCGTCAGCGTTAGTCACAGCCTTAACCGCTCCCGCCCTGATCGAAGCAGCAGCAAGAGAACGCCAATATTTCGCGATAGGCGGCGAGTGGCTTCTGATAATTGTAATAGCGGTCGGAGGATGGATAGCCAGCGGGTACATAATCAAGGAGGCGGAGAAACACGGATAGTTTGATTGTAACGCTTCAAATAGTGCTTATTTCGCTTATATATTCGTATGTAAGCTATAAGGATCCTTGGGAAAAGCAGGGCAGCAAAAATAAGAAGAAGGAGGAAAACAAAACATGGATAAAAAAGTAAGGATCACATACACGGTATGCGGAATGGATTTTACAGCAGAAGTCAGCACTGTTTCAGAAGCTTACGAATACATTAAGGCAATCGTCGTAAAAGAGCGCATAAATTTTCCCGATAGAGAGGAGACGCTTTCGGGATATATGGACGTGCTTGTCAAAATAAAAAACGGGAGTCGGCTTAGGCATGAAAACCATATTTTTGTGCTTGAAACAGTACAGGAGGCTACAAAAAATGAATAAGGCAAAAGAAAAAGCGCCTGCCACGGGTGGAGCCGAGACAAGCGCAAACTAAAAAACCTTCAACCACAGTATAAACGATTTTCGCAAAAATGTCAAGAGTAGAGAAAAAATACAATAAACTATAAAGCAAAAAAGCAAATTTATTAAAATTTGTATAAAAATTATTTTATATTTAATAAGATTATACAAATATTATTTTATTAGTTAGAAAGGAAATCAATATGTTTCAGTGTACTTTATGCGGTGAAATATT
>CANDLP010000182.1 GCA_947385505.1 uncultured Clostridia bacterium | reverse complement strand
GTGACTGGAGTTCAGACGTGTGCTCTTCCGATCTGGTTATCTCTGCTTCCTATAAATCTAAGCCTTATATTTTTCGAGTTGAGCTTCATCATCTCGTCCATAAAGCTGCAAAACAGTTTCATCAGGGAATCCACCTCATCCTTTGGTCTTGACCAGTTTTCGGTGGAAAAGGCATAAAATGTCACACATGGTACGCCCAGCTCCACGCAGCTGTTCAGACAGCTGCGAAAAGCCTTGGCACCCTGTGAATGACCCATTTTTCTCGGCAAAAGACGCTTTTTAGCCCATCTGCCGTTGCCGTCCATAATAATGCCTATATGCTTTATGCCGAGGCTTTTGACTATGTTTTCCCTATCCACTATATTGTCATGATTTCCTTTTCTTTTTCTTTTCCGACGGAGTCAATCTTGTCGCAATAGCCGTCAGTCAGCTTCTGTATGTCTTTTTCACAGTTTTTCATATCGTCTTCGGTGATTTCGGAGTTTTTCTTCATCGCCTTAAACTTATCCATAGCGTCGCGGCGAATATTGCGAACGGTCACCTTGGCTTCCTCACAATATTTGGAAACCTGCTTAACAAGCTCCTTTCTGCGCTCCTCTGTAAGCTGAGGGAAAACGATACGCAGACATTTTCCGTCATTTGTGGGAGTAATGCCGATATCGCTTGCCATTATTGCTTTTTCGATAGATTTCATGGATGAAATATCCCAAGGCTGGATCACAAGTATACGCGCTTCCGAAACGGAAATTGCCGCCATCGCGTTGATCTGTGTCGGAGTGCCGTAATAATCCACGGTTATTTTGTCCAGAATGGCGGGATTCGCTCTGCCCGCGCGTATGGTTGAAAATTCATGCTGCAGTGACGCTACGCACTTTTCCATTTTCTTTTTAGCATTATCCATTACTTCTTTCATGACTTGAATTCCTTTCTTTGATTGGCGGTAATTCCGCATATTGTCGTTAAAAAACTGTTTAGTATCGTATGTTTGATTTTATATTCACCGGATCGGCTTGAGCCGTAATTTACGTAGTACGGTAAATACTAATTTCTGATATTATTTACAAGCGTACCCACTTTCTCGCCCATTACAGCGTCGAAAATATTATCGGGACGGCGAAGATCAAAAACTATAAGGGGTATGTCGTTATCGCTGCACATAGCGGCGGCGGTGCCGTCAAGCACCATCAGCCCCGCGGCGAGAATATCGTGGTGGCTTAAATGCTCGAACTTTACGGCGTCGTTATAACGGTTCGGATCCTTGTCATAAACGCCGTCCACCATCGTAGCCTTCAAAAGAACGTCTACTTCAAGCTCTGCGGCTCTGAGCGACGCGGCGGAATCGGTGGAAAAGAAGGGGCTGCCCGTTCCGCACCCGAAAATAACGATCCTGCCCTTCTCAAAGTGCCTGAGCGCTTTTTGCCTTATATAGGGTTCCGCAAGGGCGCGCATTTCTATGGCGGTTTGTACTCTCACTTCACACCCCAAGCCCTCTAAAACATCAGCCACAGCCAAAGCGTTCATAGTGGTGGCAAGCATACCTATGTGATCAGCCCTTACTCTGTCCATGGTCCCGCTGGCTCTGCCGCGCCAGAAATTTCCGCCGCCCACCACAATGCCTATTTGTGTGCCTATGTCGTAGCATTTTTTAATACTGAGACATATTTTTTCGATAGTGGGAATATCAAGTCCTGTTTTTTTGTCTCCCGCCAAGGCCTCACCGCTGAGCTTCAGCAGTATTCTCTTATATTTTGGAGTAATGTCTTCGCTCATACCGAAATTTTCCCTTCTGAATTTATTTGATTTTGCTTACAAAGTTACCTTTATATGCTAATGCCGATATACCGCCGATCAATAATCAAGCACCCTGATTTTTCCCTTTATTTCCGCCAGTTCAGATAAAACGGCACAGTCCTCCCTGAATTTGCGTTCGTTTATTTTCGCCGTTATAAATGCCGCTTCGTTTTCGGACTCGTCGTCTCTGTGAAGAACTTTAAGCTTGCCCCACATCTCCTCCGCTTTTTTAAGGGCAGCGGTTTTATCCTTGCATATCAGCCTTACGTAAAATTTATTTTCAAGCCCGCTGAGGTCTAAGACAAAATCCTTATCCGAATCCTCCCAGTAAAGGGATTTGCTGTTGTTGTGCATTTTAGCCGCCATAATAATATCGGATACCACCGCGCTGGCTGTGGGGAGCTTTCCCGCCCCCTTTCCGTAAAATACAACGTCTCCGGTTGCGTCGCCTCTCACAAGAATAGCGTTAAATACGTCGTTAACGCCCGCAAGCTGGCTTTCTGAGGATATAAAGGCGGGGCATACCATAACCGCGGCTCTTTCACCGCGTCTGCTTGCCCATCCTATAAGCTTTACCGCCCCTCCGAAATCGTTGCAGTACTGCACGTCCTCAAGAGTCACACCGGTAATGCCTTCGGTATATACATCTTTCGGATACACATGCTTTCCAAAGGCTAAGGAAGCCAATATACATATTTTTCGACAAGAATCGTGTCCTTCCACATCGGCCGCAGGATTTCTTTCGGCATAGCCTAATTTCTGCGCGGTTGAAAGCGCGTCGTCAAACGCCATTCCCTCGTTTATCATCTTTGTGAGTATAAAATTGGTGGTGCCGTTTAAAATACCGGCGATTTCATCAATCTCGTTAGCGGACATACAGTGATGAAGAGGACGTATAATGGGTATTCCTCCGCCCACGCTGGCTTCAAAGAAGAAATTCACCTTTTTTTCTCTTGCAATATGCAAAAGCTCCGCGCCCTTTTCAGCCACAAGCTCTTTATTTGAAGTAACAACGCTTTTTCCCGCTTCCAAAAGGGATTTCACAAAACCGTACGACGGATTCAGCCCGCCGATTACCTCAACGACTACCGTTATTTCCGGATCATTCAAAATCAAATTGAAATCCTTTATAAATTTATCATCGTAAGGCGTTCCCTTAAAATCCCTTAAATCAAGAATATATTTTATATCCGCTTTATCGCCTATTTTGCTTTCAATGCCCGAAAGATTTTTATAAAAAACCTCCACGGTACCGGAGCCTACAACGCCGTAACCCATAACCGCTATTTTAACCATTTTTTCTAATTACCGTCCTTTTGACCTTCTTTAATTAACATTATATATACTAATTGATTATAGCATATTTTTCTAAATCTTACAAGCATTTTAAAAAAATTTTTATTTTGAAGTATAAGAACCTGTCCGCATAGGAATTGGCGCACGTCTTTTCGGCATATTTTGCCTCTGACTGCGTTAAAATTTCTTGACAGGCGACAGCATGCCTGCAAAATTTTGCCTTGTCAGGCGCAAAATCTGCTCGAAAATCCGCACACCATTCCTATGTGGACAGGTTCTAAAATTAAAGTCAAGACATATCCGAAAGATAGGGGCATAAACAGCCCGAATCCGCAAACAGTCCTGACTTTGTGATATTTTTTAATTAAACAAATTTCATTGCCGCGATTCGCCCGATTTAGTAGGCTTTGCCCCAGCAAACCATATGCTTTGCGGGTTTTCCGCAGCATACGCATTTATCGGAAATTTCCTTCTGCTCAAAGGGAATACATCTTGACCCGACTCCCGTTGTCTCCTTAACCTTATCCTCGCATTCCTCGCCGCCGCACCACATGGCGTGAACAAAACCGTCGCCGTTTTCGGAAAGCTTTTGCATAATCTCATCCATAGAAGTACATTCATAAGTACGCCTTTGCATATTGTCATAGGACATCTTATATATGCTGTCCGCAAAAGCCTGAAGCAGCGCTTCCACGTTTTCTTCCAGTTCGCTCAGCTTTACAAAAGTTTTATCCCGATTATCTCTGCGGACGATAACGCACTGTTCGTTTTCAATATCCTTCGGTCCTATTTCAAGTCTCAAAGGAACGCCCTTCATCTCGTACTCGGCGAATTTCCAGCCGGGACTGTTATCGCTTTCGTCGATTTTTACTCTGTATTTGTCTTTAAGCCGCCCGGCTATCTCCCGCGCTTTCTCCAAAACTCCTTCTTTATGCTGATTTACCGGAATAATCACAACCTGGATAGGCGCGATTGCGGGAGGAAGTACAAGTCCGTTGTCGTCGCCGTGAGACATTATAACGGCGCCTATAAGCCTTGTGCTTACGCCCCATGAAGTTTCGTAAACATATTCCAGTTTGTTTTCCTTGCTGTTATAGGTGATGTCAAAGGCTTTGGCAAAGCCGTCGCCGAAATAATGGGAAGTGCCCGCCTGAAGCGCTTTTCCGTCGTGCATAAGAGCCTCGATGGCATACGTGGCTTCCGCTCCGGCAAATTTGTCGCTTTCCGTCTTTTTTCCTTTTATAACGGGCATATTAAGATACTTTTCGCAGAAATCGGCATAGATATTCAGCATTCTTTCCGTTTCTTCAATTGCTTCTTCCGCTGTGGCGTGAACGGTATGACCCTCCTGCCACAAAAATTCCCTCGATCTTAAAAAAGGACGGGTGGTTTTTTCCCAGCGAACCACCGAGCACCACTGATTGTAAAGCTTCGGCAGATCTCTGTGTGAGTGTACAATATTTGAATAGTGCTCACAAAAAAGAGTTTCCGAGGTAGGCCTTACGCAAAGACGTTCCGGCAGCTTTTCACTTCCGCCGTGAGTCACCCAGGCAACTTCGGGAGCAAACCCCTTAACATGATCTTTTTCTTTATTCAAAAGGCTCTCGGATATGAACATGGGCATATAAACGTTCTCATGTCCCGTATCCTTAAACATTTTATCAAGTATTTTCTGCATATTTTCCCATATTGCATATCCGTAAGGCCTTATTATCATACAGCCTTTAACGCTGGAATAATCAATAAGATCGGCTTTTTTTACAATATCCGTATACCACTGGGCGAAATCCTCGTCTCTTGAGGTTATCGCCTCTACCATTTTTTTATCCGCCATTGATTTATTACTTCCTTCCTTTTATTTTCTTTTTTTATTGCACCGCCAATTAAATCCTGAAGATTTTATGCGTAGAACGGCTGTCGAAAGACGAGGAAGAAAGCCGCGGAATATGCGCATATTTCAAGGATTTCCGACGAAGTATTTTAACAGCCGGGCAAGCGGAAAATTCAAGATTTAATTGGGGGAGCAATAATATTATATAGCATTTTTGCCCCTTTTGCAAGCAAAAGAATAAATTTTCTCGCGATTTTGTCAAAAATCACGATTAACGTATTCCATTTTTTGAAAAAATATGCTATAATGTTATTATGCGTTTTTAAGCTGACCTTTTTACAGCTAAAAATAACTCCTATAATTGAAAGGAATGGGCGTACATATGGCTTTTGAAACCGTGAACGGACAAAAGGTCTTTTCATCCATGACCGGAATGACCTATATATTCGGAGACTATTTTGTCGTATTCCGAGGCGATAATTTTCAGCCGGAAATTTACGAATGGACGGAGGTAACTTCCGTTAGCGACGGTATAACGGAAATGGTAAAGATCGGAAGAGCGTCGTGTAGGGAAAGAGTGTGCACGGACGTGGG
>CANDLP010000181.1 GCA_947385505.1 uncultured Clostridia bacterium | reverse complement strand
CCAAGCTTTGCAAATAAAATTGCAATTGTGTACCGGCTTATATCCGCAATTGCCTGAAACGTAACAGCGAGAAACAGTGTGATGGAGCGAAAGCCTTTATAAAAGCAAACAGCTATTACTAACAGAACCGAAAGCGTCAAAGCCGATTTCCAGAGCGACGGCCGGTAATCCTCCACCGCCGAGACAGGCAGCCCGAAAAGCGCCGCCGAATAAGAAGCGTATACAACCGCTGCTGCAAGCCCGCACACGCGTTTATTGCCCCTGTATTCCAAAAATTTACCGTAAAAAAACGTCAGACAAAAACCGCGGAAAATATAAAAAAACAAATTCAACGGAACACAAAAAATTTCATACACACTCATATATCGTGTATACCTCCGTTTTGCAGATGCCACATATACGCCTTTTTAAACTCGCTGTATTTCTTTTTTGTAAGATATACCTTATCCCCGCCCGAAACGCTTATGTAATCACTGCCGTACTCCGCAATATGCGACATATTCACTATATATGAGCGGTGACAGCGATAAAAGCTTCTGTCAAGCTCCTTTTCCAGTTCGTCCATAGAGGCGTATATTTCTATAATTTTCTTTGAACCTGCGGTGTGTATACCTACCTTTTTACCGTTGCTCTCAATATACAAAATATCGGACTGATCAATGGTGAGTTTTTTTGATTTGATAAAAAGCTCATTTTTTTCCGTATTTTTTTCTGCTTCCCTTATCGCTCTTTCCAGAACCTCCGCAAATTTTCTTTCATTTATTGGTTTTAAAAGATATTGAAAAGCGTAAAGGTCAAGGGCGTCGAACACATATTCCTTTATTCCCGTAACAAATATCAAAACGGTATCTTCGCTTTTCTTTCTTAAACGCCTTGCCGTTTCTATGCCGCCAATGCCTTTCATCTTTACATCAAGAAAAACGATGTCGAATCGTTTTTCACAGGCGTTTAATTCTTCGCCTGACGAAAACATACTTACATGACAGTCGTGTATTTGTTTTTCAATCAATTTGCCGATTTGTTCTCTTATTGTTTTTTCATCGTCAACGACCGCTATTTCCAAATCAACGCCTCCGATCATAAAATTTGTTCTCATGTGTTTTATACTAATCCCTTTTTAAACTTTGGAATTAGTGTTTAGGGTGTAATAACCATTTCAGCCCTGATTTTATCCTGTGTTGAAACGGTCATTAGTATTATCGGTAAAAAGGTTTTTTTCTTTAGTTAATTGGAATGAAAGGCTATGTTTTATGGAACGAAAAGCAAAACACAAATGTAATAGTAATAATAGTATAAAAGCATTCCGCCCCGTTTTCTGTTTATTTTTTTAGGGCAATACCGCACAAGGATTGTACGGTATTGCCCTAAACGCCATTTTTAACAAAACGTATTTTATTCAGTAATTTATTTGGAAGCAGCGTCATTCATGCCCAGATCAAAACAGCTCATAACTCCCATTCTTCTTCTGAATCCGTCCGCCGTAAGCGGCTTAGTCAGCGAGTCCTTGTCCACCTCTACCGTGTAACTTCCGCTGAAATCAAAAAAGTTATCCGAAAAAACACAGTCACAGCCCTTAAGATCCAACATAACCCCCTTGGCAAATGCTCTGCTCTTAAGCTTAAGTATATAGCTCCTTCCCGTTTCTTCTATGTTAAGCGAAAGATCGGGCGGCAAAAACTCAAAGGCTTTTGGCTTAACGAAAATTGTACAGCCCTTGGACGTCTCTTTTCCGTCAACAATAAGGCAGTACTCCAGAAAACAGCTTCTCAGCTCATCTCTCGTACTGAGATTCCGCGAAAAATCAAGGGAAATTGCCTGTGCTGACGAAAGCGCCTCCTGTTCCACCTCTTTTTCACCGCTTACTATTTTTCCGCCTGTGTTTTTTCTAAGCGACCACTTAAGAATACCCTTTATTCTTTCAGTAGTCTCATTGGACACATGAAGCTGAACATCGTTCAGGTTTTCATCAAGACACGATACCAGTATCGGTGCATAAAACCGCTTTGTCGCGTAATAAAGAGCCTTTTCCCTTCCGAAATAATCCACCGCCGACCATGATATAACGGGATTGCTGTCGTTGAACTGCCAATAAAGGCTGCCCATACATTTTCCTCTTTTTCTGCGCATATGCTCTACATTAAGGCGTATGGATTCCGCCTGAACCAGCTGAGTGGCGTAAATTAGCTCTTCAAAGCTTTTCGGCGTTCGGCACATCTGAGCTGCATAAAATAAAAGCTTTTCATTTCCCATAGTGCACTTCTGGTGAGCTTCCATAACAGGGGAACACAAATCCATATCCTTTCCCCGCGCAAAGGCCTCCACGGTTTTAACCGAAGGCAGCGACTCGAATCCGAATTCCGAACAAAACGGAAAATCAAACCTGCGGAATTCCTCCAGCGGCTTAAAGCCGTGCCAGACCGCCCAGAAATGCTGATCCCCCCTATGGTTGTCCGAGCTGCCACTAAAACATTTTCCGCCGTACAGCCCGCCGCCCGAGGAAGGGGAGGAAGGCCAGTAAAACCGATCGGGATCGTTCTCTTTCAGCGCGTCGGGAATAATTTTTTCAAAAAGCTCCACATAATCAGCTTTGGCTTCATCGTCCTTCGGCACTCCCCAGCCTTCCCACATGCTTTCTATTTCGTTGTTGCCGCACCACAGCCCAAGGCAGGGGTGATTGCGCATTCGTTTTATATTGTCCTTAAGCTCTCTCTTGACGGAAGCCGCCATCTGCGGCGTAAGCCTGTAAGCCGCACAGGCGAACATAAAGTCCTGCCACAGCACAAAGCCCAGTTCGTCGCAGCGGTTTAAAAAGTGATCGCTCGGATAGACTCCGCCGCCCCATACCCTGACACAGTTAAAATTGGCTCTTGCGCACTGTCTAAGCATATAATCGGTGCGTTTTTCGTTTACCGACGGCAGAATCTGATCTTCGGGAATAATATTGGCGCCCATAGCGAATATTTCCGTGCCGTTGCAGACGAAACAGAACTTACCCTCTTTTTCGTCGTTTCTGACCGTTAATTCACGAAAACCTATTCTTTCCTCCGCTTTGTCGATTATCTTACCGTCCTCTATCAGAGTAAAGCGCACTTTTTGAAGGGGTTGCCTGCCGTACCCTCTTACCCACCAAAGCGGCGGATTTTCCACCTCAAAGGTCAGCTTTTCGCATTTGTGAACGGGATTTCTTGATATCAGGCTTCTTCCGTCGGAAAGCTCTATTTCCGTGAGCAATTCCACAGGTCTTATCACAAAAGGTCTCAGCTCCGGAATAACGGTAAGCTTTAATTTCCGATAATTATCCCTGAATTCCTGCCGATAATATGCCCCGCTTATTTCGCACACGGATTTTCCCGCCAATTCCGCTTTTCGCCACACGCCCATATCGGGAAGCTGGATTCCCCAGTCCCAGCCGTACATATAGTGAGCCTTACGTATATGCTGATACCCCGGAACGGTGCCTTCTACTCCGTACAAAGGACGCTCCGCGAATTTTTCCTCCGCATATTTAAGGGGAGAGGATATTTTTATTCTCACCGTGTTCATTCCGCGTTTAAGCAGTCCCCTGACCTCATATTCGTAGGTGACAAACATATTGTCGGTGGTGAAAAGGATATTGCCGTTAAGGTATACCTCCGAAAGCGTGTCTATGCCGTAAAAACGCAAAAACACCTTATCCTCCGCAAAAAGCTCTCCTTCCGGCTCGAATTCGCAGATAAACTCGCAGTCGTTTCGGCTCAGCCCCAATAAATCATACTGATTTTCGCCGTAATAGGGATCGTCGATCCTTCCGTTTGCCAGCAGCGTGCGGTACATTGATACGGGAAATCCGCGGCAAGGCAAAATTTCACCGTTAAAAAGCATTTTCCAGTTTCTGTTAAGCAGCATGGCGGTAGTCCTTTCGGGATTATTGCGGAAATAATTTCCTTACCTTGATTATAAAACATTTTTTGAGTATAGTCAACAGGAAATTGTCAAAAAAATACGTAAAAATATTGCATTTTGACATTAAAAGTGCTATAATAACTTTAAATATAAAATTTCATTATGGAAAGGTATGACATTCGGGCGCTATATTGCCCTAAAACCATATAATAGAAAGAGAAAGGAAAAATAAAATGTCAAGGATTTTGATATCGGAGTTATATAAAAACACTCCCGAAAACGGCGCAAAAACAGAGATAAGCGGCTGGGTGAGAACAGTCAGAGGAAGCAAGGCGTTCGGCTTCATGGAACTTTCCGACGGCAGCGGCTTTAAAGGCGTTCAGGTGGTTTTCGAGGAGGGAAAGGTCGATAACTTTAAGGAACTGAGCAAGCTGGGCGTCGGAAGCGCGGTTAACGTTTCGGGAACACTGCTCCTTACCCCGGAAGCTAAACAGCCTTTTGAGATACACGCCGATAAAGTTGAAATAGCGGGTTTGGCTCCCTCCGATTATCCCTTGCAGAAGAAACGCCATACTCTGGAGTATCTGCGCACGATATCCCACTTAAGAGCCAGAACAAACACCATAGGCGCTGTGTTAAGAGTTAGAAGCGCAGCCGCCTATGCGATACACAGCTTCTTTAATCAGAGAGGATTCGTATATGTCAATACTCCCATAATAACCGCCAGTGACTGCGAGGGCGCAGGAGAAATGTTCAGGGTGTCCACTCTTGACCCCGCCGATCCCCCCAGAACCGAAGACGGCGCCATAGACTATACAAAGGACTTTTTCGGGAAACCCGCTTCCCTTACCGTATCGGGGCAGCTTGAGGGCGAGGCAATGGCGATGGCTTTCGGACAGATATACACCTTCGGACCTACCTTCCGTGCGGAAAATTCCAACACCACCCGCCACGCGGCGGAATTTTGGATGATAGAGCCGGAAATAGCCTTCGCCGATTTACAGGACGATATGGATCTTGCACGTGATATGATAAAGTATGTTCTGAACGAGGTGTTGACCCTTTGCCCCGACGAAATGAAGTTCTTTAACGATTTTTATGACAAGGAGCTTATTCAGCGCCTGAAGGACATTATAAACAGCGATTTCGCAAAGGTGACTTACACCGAAGCGGTCGAAATTCTGGAAAAACATAAGGATCAATTCAAATACCCCGTATACTGGGGCGCGGACCTTCAAACCGAACACGAAAGGTTCCTTACCGAACAGGTGTTCAAGAAGCCCCTTTTCGTTACCGATTATCCCAAGGAAATAAAAGCGTTCTATATGCGCCTTAACGACGACGGAAAGACTGTTGCGGCGGTTGACCTTCTGGTTCCGGGAGTGGGCGAAATAATCGGAGGAAGCCAGCGCGAGGAGAGACTCGGCGTGCTTCTGTCAAGAATGAAGGAACTGGGTCTGAGAGAAGAGGATTACGGCTGGTATCTGGATCTCAGAAAGTACGGCGGCACAAAGCACGCGGGCTTCGGTCTCGGCTTTGAACGCCTGATAATGTATATCACTGCGGTAGGCAATATCCGCGACGTTATCCCGTTCCCAAGAACGGTGGGCAACGCGGAATACTGATTCCGGATAAGCG